>CAZYFI010000048.1:0-10030 GCA_964646985.1 uncultured Bacteroidales bacterium | reverse complement strand
AAAACCGACCTTTTCACGCAAAAAACTGTTGGCAAAGCGCTCGGATTATTGTATAATATTTTAGCCGCTGCAAAGCAAACACTGGGCCGTAGCCAAGCGGTAAGGCAACGGACTTTGACTCCGTCATTCCGCTGGTTCAAATCCACCTAGCCCTGCCAGTTAAAAATAAAAAGATATCAAGCGATGATATCTTTTTTTATTTACATTGTTTTTTAAAATGATCTACAACATAACTCCAAGCTTTTTCAAAATATTGAAATACATCATCGTACATAGGATCATCAGGATATCCATCATTGATTAATGTAAACAGAGTATCGTCATTTTGCTTTGTGAAATAAACAGTAACTTTTGAATGAAAGTTGTTTTTACGATGATTACCTACACCAGGGGGAGCATTCCAAGTAAAAGATAAAAAGCTATCTTCTTTGAAATCAATTACTTTACACCCTTCCGAACCTCGCCCTCCGTAAGGAACAGATAAATCAAAGTACACCTCAAAGAATCCTTCTTCTTTCATTTCAATATTTGCATCTACTCCAAAAAAACTTTGAATTCCTTCTCTTGTTGTCCACATTTCATATAAAATTTTCGGAGTTGTTTTTATCAGTGTTTCTTTTTTTATTGAGCGCATAACATCACCTTTGGTAAATCCATCTTAACACAAGCCGAATAAAATAACAATTTATTTTAAGCAATCATGTACAATAGATTGCTTATTTCATAAAATAAACTTATAATAAATGCAGGTTTTATTTGTTGGAGGTAGTGATGGAAAAAGGAATTTATGAACAAATTATCAATAAACGCATAGATCAAGAGCTGAAAAAATTGAATGCAGACTATTTTGTAGAGACCGAAAAAATAAAAAGCAAAGAATCTGCAAGAAGATTGTCAAACTATTTATCACAGTTTATTGAAAAAATATTGGAAAAAAAAGCAAATAAAACAAACGAAGAACAGATAGTTGAACAAATTGAATTGGTCAATAAAATTGTGGATTTTGTCGTTTCAGAAAAAAACATTAAAGATTTTCGTGATGAATTAATCCATGATCGAGGAGAAATTTTGTTGTCACTGTTAGAAAGAAACGCAAACAATCAGTTAACTGATGAAAAAGGGATTCGTCCAGAAACTTCTATATCCACTTCCACATTGTTTACAGGATCACACAATGAACCAAGTCTTGCAAAAGAAATTTTAAGAGAAATCAAGTCGAGTGACCAAGTGGATTTGATTGTATCATTTATTAAATGGAATGGATTAAGATTGATATTTGAAGCATTAAAGGACTTTACAAAATCTGGTGGCAAACTAAGAATCATTACCACAACATATATGCGCGCCACTGAAGTGAAGGCAATTGAGGAATTAGCTAACTTGCCAAACACAAAAATCAAAATTTCATATGATACGAATAAAACAAGATTGCATGCCAAGTCATATATTTTTTGGAGAAAATCTGGTTTTTCAACAGCCTATATTGGCTCAAGTAACATTTCTGTCCCAGCTTTGGCTGGTGGCTTAGAATGGAATGTAAAAATTACAAACCAAGACCAACCCCTAACATTAAAAAAAATAAATTTGACTTTTGAGAGTTATTGGCAAGATTCTGATTTTGTACTATATGATGAAAACAGCATCCAAAAATTACAAGAAACCCTAACCACTCCCAAAATTCAATCTTCTGAATATTACTTTGATATCAAACCTTATCGTTTTCAAGAAGCAATTCTTGAGCAGTTACGTGTTGAAAGAGAAATCCATGGCAACTATAAGAATTTAGTTGTTGCTGCAACCGGAACAGGAAAAACAGTTATTTCCGCATGGGATTATCAAAGATTTTCTAAAAATAATTCTCTACACAATAGGCTTTTGTTTATTGCTCATAGAGAAGAAATTTTAGAACAAAGCATATCTTGTTTTAGAGGAATATTAAAAGATCAAAATTTTGGAGATAAATATGTTGGCAGATTTGTGCCTGGAAGTTATGATCATCTGTTTTGTTCAATACAAACTTTTAATAGCAAAGAACTATGGAAAGAGCTAAGTTTTGATTATTATGATTTCATCATTGTTGATGAATTTCATCACTCTGCAGCACCAAGTTATCAAAGATTACTAACGCATTTTCAACCAAAAATTTTGTTGGGTTTAACCGCAACTCCTGAAAGAATGGATGGAGAAGATATACTAGTTTATTTTAATGGAAAAATCACTTCTGAATTGCGTTTGCCAGAAGCAATTGATCGGCAGTTATTATGTCCGTTTCACTATTTTGGTGTATCTGATTCCATTGATTTATCAAGCTTAAAGTGGGTAAGAGGAGGATATGATAAAAAAGAGCTAACTCAAATTTATACCCAAAGCAGCAAACGAGTCACTGAAATCATTGGTTCCATTCATAATTATGTTGCTAATTTTGATGAGATAAAAGGATTGGGCTTTTGTGTTTCTATCGAGCATGCCATGTTTATGGCAGACCAATTTAATGATTTCAAAATACCGTCACTCGCATTAACTGGGAATTCAGATGATGAGGAAAGAAGAAATGCAAAAATCAAACTGCAAAATGGCGATTATAAATTTTTGTTTGTTGTTGACATCTATAACGAAGGAGTAGATATTCCTGAAGTAAATACCGTTTTATTTTTACGACCGACAGAAAGTTTAACCATATTTTTACAACAATTGGGAAGGGGTCTACGTTTGCATGAAAGCAAAGAGTGTCTCACAGTTTTGGATTTTATTGGTAATGCCAATAAAAATTATCGCTTTGAAGAAAAATATCGATGTTTGCTAGCTGACTCTACAAGCAATTTTGAAAAGCAAATTAAGAATGGCTTTGATTGGTTACCTAATGGTTGTTTTATAAATCTTGAGAAAAAAGCAAAAGAATACATTTTAGAGAATATTTCACGAAGCTTTTTCAACACCAAACGCATAATTGAACAAATGAGACGTTTTATTGAAGAGGAGAACGAACCTTTAAATTTGTATCATTTTTGCACACACTTTCATATAAAGCCTGAAGTAATTTATTCTTTAAACACAACGTTTACTACACTTTATTTTTCCGAAATCGTCAGCAAAAAGAATGTATTTGAAAATGAGAATTTGCGGAAAGCATTGATTAGAATAGCAAAAATAAATTCTTACGAATGGCTCAGCTATTTACTTGAGGTGCTACCTAAAATAAAACAAAACCAGCCAATAGAAATCACTGATTATCAAAGAAAAATGTTAGTTATGTTTTATTTAACCATTTACAGTAATCGCAACACAAATATTAAAGTTGATTTAATTACACAAATCAAACAAACGATTGATTGTGATTTATACGATGAATTAATCGATTTATTAAAGTTGAATATAGAAAACATTGATTTTGTTGAAGAAAGCATTGAACTAAAAAAATCATGCCCGATTAAACTTCATAGTTCCTATTCTTTGTTTCAAATTTTATCTGCAGTAGGAGTCATGGACGAAAACACCCCAAATAATACGCGCGAAGGTGTGAAAGAAGTCAAAGACTTACAACTTGATTTGTTTTTTGTGACGATTAACAAAGATATAGAACACTTCTCAGAAGAAACAATGTATAAAGATTATGCAATTAGTGATGAGATATTTCATTGGGAATCACAAAACAAAACTTCCGCCAATTCTCCAACAGGACAAAGATATATTCATCATCAAGAATTAAATTCCCAAATTATGCTGTTTGTTAGAACAAACAGATCAGAAAACAATCAAACTAGTTTATATACCAATTTGGGTTTGGTAGATTATTTGTCGCACCAAGGTGAAAAACCAATTGCTTTTGTTTGGAAATTGCAAAAGAAAATGCCACTTGGTTTATTCAATAAAATTAAAGGATAAATATGAAAAAACATATCGAAGTAGTTGCTGCCATAATCGAAAGAAATGGTAAAATATTTTGTGCGCAAAGACCTTCTGGCGGAGAAGTAGGATTCAAATGGGAATTTCCTGGAGGGAAAATAAAAAGCAATGAAACGCATGTTCAGGCGTTAAAAAGGGAAATAAAAGAAGAGTTTACTTGTGAAATTGAAGTAGGAAATTTGATTGATTCGATTTTTTATGAGTATAAAACTTTTTCTTTGACGTTACACGCTTACCAATGTCGTGTTGTTTCAGGCTTAATCATTCCAACTGAACACGTTGATATTATGTGGATTGAAAAAAACAAGTTGCATGAACTTGATTTTGCTTTTGCTGATACTTTGTTATTTTCTAAAATTATCAATCATCTTAAGGAGTAGAAATATATGTTAGAAGCTGCAATGGTAGTATGTTTTGGTGTATCTTGGCCATTATCGATTTACAAATCATATAAAGCAAGAACAACCAAAGGGAAGAGTATTATTTTTCTTTGCTTTATTTTGTTAGGGTATGCCCTAGGCATTGCCAACAAAATAGTTCATGAAGACATCAATTATGTAATCTTCTTTTATATCATAAATTTCATTATGGTATTTATGGATATTTTGTTATTCTTTCGCAATAAGCGTTTGGATAATGAATTAGCTAGAGGTTAATATGGCATCAGATTTATCTTTTGTTCAATATGTTTGTGATCAACTTACTGATGCGGGTATCATGACTTTTCGGAAAATGTTTGGTGAATATATGGTTTATTGTAATGACAAACCCATTGTTTTGGTTTGTGATAATATTGCGTTTGTAAAAATGAAAGATGAGATTACAACACTGATGAATACATCAGAGACTGGGTATCCTTATCAAGGAGCAAAACTTCATTATGTTTTGGATATCGATAACAAAAGTTTAGCAACAGAAGTAGTGAAAGCTTTGGAAGCAATTACGCCATATCCTAAGGCAAAAATTACTAAAAAAAAATAATTCTACATTGAACCTGCCTAAATTTTATTATATAATAAGCAAGAAATAAAATGTGAGGAAGAATTATGATGAGAAGAAAAGAAACCTTGATGACGTATACCGTCGCTTTTATTGTTTTGATTGCTGCTATCTCCGCGGGGACTTTGGTCATTGTAACAGAAAATCAAATTGTTGCCCAAGCGATCACAACAGTAACAGCAGTTGTAGGTGCTTTCGCAATTTGGTTTCAAATGCGAAAAGGGAAAAGACTGAATGAGGGTGAATTTATTGTTGGCCTCAATAAGCAATTTATTGAAAACAAGCATATTTATGATTTGTTTTTGAAAATGGAAAAATACGAAAGAACCGATAACATGATTTTACTGAAGATGATATTGCCAATGTTGCTGCATATATGACTTTCTTTGAAGTAATCTATTCCTTGATACAAAGAAAGATCATTGAACTTTGGATGATTGATGATTTATTTTCTTATCAATTCTTCTTGTTATTAAACAATGAACATATCCAAAATTTAGAATTACTTCCTTGTCAAGATTTTTATATTGATGTTTTTCGTTTGTATCGGATGTGGAAAAAATACCGATTAAAACTATCCAAAAAGATTTTAAATGAAAGAAACTGTATTTTAAATAAAATCACGATTGATTTGGATGAGAATCATGATCATAAAAAAAAGTAATCATGTACTCATTCGTCAAGCAACAATAAATGACATCCAAAAGGTCATGGAAATTGAACATTTGTGTTTTGATGAAGATACCTGGGAAGATGAAACGGTTTATTTACAAAGAATCAATACTTTTCCAGAAGGATTCTTATTACTAGAAAAAGAAAATGAAATAATAGGTGCAATCTCTTCAGAAATTTGGATTCGTAGTGAGAAAATTAATCCATCGTTATTTACGCTAGGTCACGATATATCACAAAAACATCATTATGATGGCAATGAACTATATGTGTCTTCTATTGCAGTTGTTCCAAAACAACGTCGTTTGGGTTATGGAGAATTGTTGTTTCAAACATTATTATTAGCAATTGATCATAAGTATCCCCATGTTTCTAGCATCATATTATTGGTAGCTGAAAATTGGACAGCCGCACAAGCCATCTATCGTAAAAATGGATTTCAAGAAGTAACCATATTCCCTAGGTTTTTTGGGGGAATCAAGTGTCCAACATATGATGGCATCGTCATGCGGAAAGAAAAAAATCTTAAGGAATAACCTTAAGATTTTTTATTGCTTACGTTTTTCACGTTGTTTGTTAATGAGGTTGGCAACATATTCACCATTTTCAAGATTGAAAAAATAAGGGTGGCTATTATTCATACCATAGGTATTTCTTGTATAAAAAACAATTGTTTTGGTTCCATATGCCCCAGGAGAAGTAATGACGTTAGATAATTGGTCTAAAGCAACATTAGTCATTTCTTCGGTATCGCTTATCATGACTATCATGATTCTCTCATCTGTCACGGCATAGAATGCTTGTCGTTGAAACTTGCTGCCAAATTTCTTGTTTCTGAAAATTATAAATGAGCCAACGATAATAAAAGGGATACCGAACAACCCCATAAAATCAGCAATCTGAAAGGCCATAATGGTCCAGAAAAGCGAAAAGCCCAAGAAAAACAATCCGAATAATTTCACTGGTATTGTATGCTGACCAATGGGATATTTAGGACTACCAGTCCAAATTGTTTTTTCTCCAAGATTTAAATATTTTTGAAAAACAGAATCATTTGCTTTTCCAAAAGTGCTCTCATAACTGATTTCTTTTAGCTCTTTGTTTTGGATAAAATCAGAAAAAGATACATTCAAAACGCGAGCTATTTTTGTAAGTTCCGCATCACTTGGGAATTCTAAATCATTTTCCCAACCAAATATTTTTTCTTGATTGACACCAAGTTTGTTGCCAAGCTCAGTTTGAGTTAAATTTTTGTTTTTGCGATATTCTTTTATTTGACTACCGATGCTCATAGCTACCCTCTTCTTTATACATTGTCTAATTCTTCATTGATTTCATTTGTTCGTTTGAACCAAGGAATTAACATGCTTGTTTGCTCTTTATATTGTTGATAATCTGGTTTGTTTTTCATTTGTCTTCTTTCCATCAAAGGAATACTAATAAAGATAAACATCAGTGTATTGGCAATTGGTCCAATCATTAGCCAATAATTACTAAGATCTAAACTTAACATCATAAAGTAAACCGACCACCACATGGTAATTTCACCAAGATAATTCGGATGCCTTGTATACTTCCAAAGCCCAATGTTGATTGTTTTGTTAGGGTGATTGATTTTAAATTGATGATTTTGCATATCAGCAAACAATTCTAAACAAATAGCAACCAAACCAAGGCCGAGTGCCAAATAGGTCCACATATTTTGTGGTTGGGTTTGTGTTAAAAATGTAAGTGCCGGTATTATCACCATAGCAACAATGATGGTTGGCATTAAGTGAATTCCAAAGAAGTTTGTCAGTGGCCACATTTTTGGAAATCGATCATGATAATAGCGATAACGCCAATCTTCATGCGCCAACCCCTTAAAAGTGGTTGCCCAGTTGTAGGTTAAACGAACCCCCCACAATGTAATCAAAACAATCATCAATATGTTTTGCACAGAATAGTCCTTGGGAAATAACCAAATCATCACGATGGGTGCAACACTCCAATAGGGATCATAAACACTGGAGTTCTTAAAGATTAAACTAAACAACCAAACAATGATGGTTGCAAAGATATCACAAATAATGAATTTATATAAAACACTTGAAATAGTTAGTTGATGATACAACATCAAACTTGTAAAAAAAGCAAATAAATAGATAAAAAAGATGATGATAAAACTGTGACTTCTTTTCATTGGTGACTCCTTAAAAACATGTAACGTTATTATATCATGTTTTGTTATTTTTGGAAATAATAAAAAAGAGTGTGTGTTTCTATTGATTAAGAATTGACACTTTTGAATAAATGATTATAATAAGAAGTTAAATAGAAAATGAGGATAAGAATATGTACGAAAGCAAACTCAATGTTCGAGAAACCGAACAAGCCATCAAAATACTGAAAGATAAGTTCGAGCAATTGTTTGCCAGTCGTCTTAACTTAATTCGCGTATCTGCACCATTGTTGGTTGATAAAGATACTGGATTAAACGACAATTTAAACGGAATAGAAAAACCAATGTCATTTCAAAAAGAAACAAAAGAAATTCAAATTGTGCAGTCTTTAGCAAAATGGAAGCGAATGGCTCTTTATCGCTATGGTTTTTCCCAAGGCGAAGGGATATACACGGATATGAATGCTATTAGACCAGATGAAGAATTATCCCCCATCCATTCTTACTATGTTGATCAGTGGGATTGGGAGAAGATTATTCAAAAAGAAGATCGCCAAATTTCTTTTTTAAAACAAGTAGTAGAACAAATATTTTTGGTGTTAAAACAAACAGATTATTATATCTGTAGTCTTTATCCTATGCTACAACCCAAATTACCAGAACAAATCTATTTTATATCTTCACAGGAGCTAGAAGATAAGTATCCAAATAAAACGCCCAAACAAAGAGAGCATGAAATATGTTTAGAAAAAAAAGCAGTATTTGTTTATCAAATTGGAGACGTGCTGTTATCAAAACAAAAGCATGATGGCCGAAGTCCTGATTATGATGATTGGCGATTGAATGGTGATATTTTGGTTTGGGATGAAGCCATCAAACAAAGTTTAGAATTATCATCAATGGGAATTAGAGTCGATGCTGTTAGTATGAAAGATCAATTAGTAAAAAGTAATACTTTGGATAGAGCTTTATTGCCTTACCACCAAATGGTTCTGAACAATCAGCTACCCCTTACCATAGGTGGTGGCATTGGGCAATCTCGTTTGTGTATGTTTTTCTTAGAAAAACGACACATTGGTGAAGTGCAGAGTTCTTATTGGCCAGAAAACATAATGTTAGAATGTAATCATCAAAATATAAAACTATTATAAAAAGCAGTTTCTTGGTTGATTCACAATTGCTTTTTTTGAGATAAAAGAGTATAATAACTGTGTTTTTTACTACATAGGACCATCGCCAAGCGGTAAGGCAATTGGCTCTGACCCAATCATGCGAAGGTTCGAATCCTTCTGGTCCTGTTTTTTAGAAATGAGGTAACATGAATACCATCAAAATAAGACACCCCCATACAAAAATGATTGCGCATCGGGGACTATCAAAACTAGAAAAAGAAAATAGCGCTGCAGCTTTTGTTGCTGCAGGAAATCGCTCTTATTTTGGAACAGAATGTGATATTCATATCACAAAAGATCGTGTATTTGTGGTTTGTCATGATGAAACTTTAAAACGAGTATCTTCTAGTGATTTGTTCATCAAAGAATCAACCATCGAAACTCTCAATCAAGTTTGTTTATATGAAGTTAGAAGTGAACAACCAAAAAATTATTTGCGTATTCCTTCTTTGGAAGATTATTTACAAATTTCTATCAAATATGAAAAACATTGTGTCATTGAACTCAAACCAGAATTTACAATAGAAGATATTCAACAGTTATTCACTTTGGTAAAATCTTATGATTATTTAGACAATGTGACATTTATTTCTTTTCGTTATGCTAATTTGGTATTATTAAGAAACCAGGATAGTCAATTAAAATTACAATATCTAGTAGGGCAAATAACCGATGAAACATTAGACAAATGTTTACAAATCAATGCCTCCATTGATGTGAACTATCAAAAGCTAACCGAAGAACAAGTACATTTGTTTCATAGTCATAACTTAGAAGTCAATGTATGGACGGTGGATGATCCTAAAATAGCAAGAAAACTAATTAGGTGGGGTGTTGATTATTTGACCACCAATATTTTGGAGTAAGCAATGAAAAAAGCAATTTGGGTTTTATTATTATTGATTGGATTTCTCATTTTGGTAGGAATCATCATCATTGCTGCAAAATCAGAAGTGCTTGGTGAATTTACGAAAACTTGGGGATTTATGCTGCTTGGATATGTTGGATTTATCTTATTTGCTTATGGCTGGATGAAACTTGTGAAAAAGAATAAATAAGGACGGTTGGATGAAATAGTAAAGAAAAAGTAGACACTAAAAAGATTAATTATTATAACCCTGTT
>CAZYFI010000047.1:0-10060 GCA_964646985.1 uncultured Bacteroidales bacterium | reverse complement strand
AAAAAGTAGACTGTGTCAATCTATTAATACTGTCTACTTTTATTATATCAGTGTATTAGGTATCAGACTTTTTTTGCGCCAAATAAAGTCTTTTTATTCGTTTCAGTATAAATATACCAACAAGAAAGGATGAAAAAAAGATTTAAATTTTTGTATAAGCGTAGGGACTTCAACATGATTACAATGACTTCCACACGATATGCTTTTAGTTGACACACTTGTAACATTTTCTATATGAATTACTAATATTATTATCTTTTTTTTGTTGCACTATTTATTCAATTTCAAAACAAAAGACAATGTATTTGTTTCAATATGAAACGATAAATAATTAAATTGTTGCAATATTGAAAACATCTTTAAAATCTAAAAAATTGAAATTCTTTTCAAAAGAGGAAATCATCCACATAAAGATAGTTGAAACACACATGCCAATTATTCAAGAATGCTATAATTTAGAATAATTCCATATAAGCTTTGACTGATGTTTTACTCTTTTTGTTATGTTGAATTGAGGAGTTATTTTTTACAATACGATTCGAGATGTTACTTAAGTAAATTATTTTTATAAAATATACTAGTCAATATAAAATATTTTTGTGAAGGTGTTTTTTAGAGCGTGTAAATATTAACTAAAGGTGCGTAATTGTATAATAACTTTTAACCTTAGACATATGGAAATCATAGGTTTGATACAATTATGCATTGTATTGAGCCTTTTTTATTGCAAAAAAGTAGTTTTTTTTATTAGGTAAGCAAATGATATAAATGTCAAATGAGTTTACTTATGATAACGATGGGTAATAGTGTTATAAAAATTATTTTTAGTCTAAATATTTGACTTTATAAAATAATTTGATATAATAGAATCCAGGTGATTTTATGAAACAATATTTAGATAAAGATATCAAAATACTTCAAGACAACTTAGAACTGATAAGAAATACCGGTGGATGGACAGCAGAGGAATTTGGCGAGATGATTGGTGTTACCAAACAAACAATTCGAAATTTAGAAACGAATGCTACAACATTAACAAAGACGCAATATATTGCGATAAGAGCAGTTTTGGATTATGAGGTTTCACTGAAAAATGATGATAAAATAACAACTGTTTTGAATATCATCTTTCATTCAAATCAATTATCAGAAGAAGATAGAAAAAAAGCTCTCGCTTTTGCTGTTGGGGCAGCAAAAGCAAAACTCGATAATACTGCATTTGTTGCAGGTATGGTTGCTTTACTAGGCACCATGACACTAGCTGCTATTTCTGCTGGAGCATGGATAGCTAAGATAATGGCAAAAAAGTAGGAGGATGTTGTAATGAGTAATTTAGGGATTTATCAAATTATAACCACTGTTTCTAAAAAGATCGGTGGTCCAGGCATTTTTATTGCTTTGGTTGCTGGTTCAGGATATTTGGTGCTTCGTGGAGTTGAGTTTGGAACGAAAAAAGTCGTCAAACATTTTCAAAAAATGAATCAAGATAAGGATAATTTGCTTGTTATTTCTAATAACGGTAAAAGCAACGAGGGAATTCTTTTTCAAGACGGTGATCAAATAAGAGTTATCGAAAAAGATAAAAATGTGTTATTGATCGAAAAAATAGGAGATACAAATAGTCCTTATTATGTTTCAGAGAAGTTTATGGAAAGCATCTCTACGTATAATCATGGAGGAAAATAATATGGATGATGACAGAGTATGTATTGAATGTGGTCAACCATTAGAAGAAGTTGTTCATACAGCAAGAAATGGAAGACCTGTATGGCATTGGAGATGTGCATTTTGTGGTTGTGAATATGATGATGATGGAAATATGTTATCTTGCGATGATGCTATGACAGATGAAGATTTTGCTACAGCTAATTTTTATCATGGTGGAGATTTAAGAGATGACTAGAATAAAATAGGTAAGGTGAAAGTATGGCTATTATTTTTAGACAAGCAGAAATGACAGATTGCGAAGGGATAGCTTGTGTTTTAATGCAATCATGGCAAGAAACATATTCCAACCTTTTACCAAAAGAATATTTAGAAACACATAATTTTGAAAAGTGTCTCCAAATTGCAAAGTCTATTTATTTACAATCTGCACTGGCTTGTCAAGATGACCAAGTAGTAGGTTTTGTCAGTTTTTCTCAAGAATCAAGAGAAATGGTTAGTATAAAACCATCGGGTGAGGTTTTTGGTTTATATGTGCTAGAAGCGTTTCAAAAGAAAAAAATAGGGTTTAGTTTGATGAGGGTTGCATGTACTATCTTAAAGAATCAAGACATTTGTCTTTTTTTCTTAAAAGGTAACGAAAAAGCATACCAGTTTTATCTAAAATTAGGATTTCAAAAAACGAACCACAAAGTTTCTTTGCCTGTTTTAGGAGGGATGCTAGAAGAAATAGAAATGGTTTTGAGGAAAGAAGATAATGTGTTTGGTAGAGCATATGATTAGAAAAATGAAAAAAGAAGATATATGTGAGATTACGAAATTAGCATTATTGTTGTGGCCAGAACAAACTTATGAAACCTTATTTCACGAATTGATGCTTTTTTATCGAAAAAGAACAATGATCTATTTTGTAATACAAGAAAAAGATGAATTCATTGGTTTTGCTCATTGTCAATTGCGAACAGATTATGTAGAAGGTACCAGTTCTTCACCAGTTGGTTATTTAGAGGCAATTTTTGTAGTGCCAAAAAAGCGCCACCAAGGTTATGCAACACGTTTGGTTGAAGAATGCATTTTATGGGCAAAGTCGAAAGGGTGTACGGAATTTGCTAGCGACTGTGAGATAGATAATATAGATAGTTATCAGTTTCATAGGAAACTAGGATTCATCGAGGTAAATCGTGTCATTGCATTTGTGAAGAATATCTAATGTTGAGTTGGCTTCATTTGACAATCAACCTATCATTGGGCTATAATAATGAAGGATTTTGTGTCCCATTTGCCGTTATAGCTCAGTTGGAAGAGCAATTGATTCGTAATCAATAGGTCGCAAGTTCGAGTCTTGCTAGCGGCACCATGTTTTTTATGAATGATATATTTTTTTATAATTATGTAGTATAATAATTATGCTATGAATGCAGAAAAGGAGAAAGAAATGAAACATTTTGTTGCCAATTTTGATGCGTTTTTACCCGATACTCCTGTATTATTTGAACAAGAAGGGCACCGTATTTTGCTTGCAAAAAAAGGTGATCATGTTTATGCGATTGCTGATAAATGCCCTCATATGGGAACATCCTTAATGAAAGGCTCTATGCAAGATGGCGTTGTAACATGCAAATCACACAGTGCAAAAATTGATATTGTAAATGGAGAAATTTTAGAAAAAGCCCATATTGGTTTTATTAAAATGCCAACCAAACAAGCGAAAGTATATCAGGTACAAGTAGAAGAAGGAAAAGTATTTGTTGAAGTAGAATAAGAAGAGAATCATAAAAGAAAATACTGGTATCATTAAGTCTTTCAATGAAGTATTTACAACTTGATTTCGCAATGATATCGATATCAAGTTTTTTTATTTTTACATGGATTTATGAAAAATAATTCCAATAATGATATAAATATAACATAAAAAAGTGAAATATTCGTTTAATAAATATCAAAAAAATTTTATTTTTTTGTGTAATCATGTAAGGAGAAAGAGATGAATAACGAAAAATTATATCAAATGTCTTTTGCAAAACTTTATCCTATGTATATTGCGAAAGCAGAAAAAAAAGGCAAAACAAAAATGGATGTAGATAACATCATTTGTTGGCTGACGGGGTATAGCAAAGATGAGTTATGTGATCAATTAGAGAAGCAAGTTGATATCAAGACTTTTTTTCATCAAGCCATCCATTTTAATCAGAATTCCAAACTCATTACAGGAACGATTTGTAATGTTAGAGTAGAAAACATTGAAGATCCATTGATGAAAAAATACGTTATTTAGATAAGTTGATTGATGAACTTGCGAAAGGAAAACCGATGGAAAAAATTTTAAGACATTGATTTTTTTCAACCTTTTTTGGGTGCATGTAACTTGCTTAAAAAAAAACGATATGTTATTATAAAATATATAGTAGTAATAAAAAAATTTAATGGGGTGCTTTTGTGGGGAAACGGCTTACTGCACTATCCTTCTTGCAGCTGGTCATTTCAGCATTTGCTTTGTTAACCGTCAGTTTGGCTTGGTTTACATTAAGCAAAGATGCGAATACCAGTGACATCGATATTGGTGTCAGTGAAGGGTTTGTCAATAGTTATCGTTATATTATCTATACTCCGGAAGATGTATATAAGTATGAGCAATCATCCAATACGTTTTCCGTTTTTGACGTTAATACTAGCTCATGGGTTGCGCCATCTGCAACCGTTCAATCCTTAAATGAAATTATGATTAATGCCTATGATTCTTTGATCCCTGAAAATAACATCAATAATCACGTGTTTGTAGAATTGTATATCGAATATGGTTTTGACCAAGATACAACCGTTATTCCTAGACTCAAATCTATTCCTTCTTTGGCGAATGATGCAATACAAGAAGTACAGCCTTGGACATCAAGACCGTATTATTTGAGTGAAGTCATTTACTCACAAATGTTAGTAACGGATAATTTTGCAAGCAATCCGCTTGGTAACAATCTATATCATGATTTAATGACTGCATTTTTGAACCAACCAGAATATACTTTTTATGATACTTCTGATGTTTATCAATCAATGCTGACATTTGATTCTGTTGTATTTCCAAATGATGCTTCTAATGACATTTATTTGTATTTTAGTTTAAATTATCTAGAAGATAAGATTGAAGATATTTTGTCTATTGAAAATGTATCTTTCAATTTTGACGCTGATAACAATTCAATATACTTTTTTCAAGACTTACGAATTTCCTTAAGTGGAGGTCCATCATGAAAAATAGAAGTGCTATCTTCATCCTCTCTTCTGTGTTTTTATTTCTAATTGGTCTATTTGTCATATCTTATGCTTGGTTTGATAATTCCATAAGCATTGATAAAATGATCATTGGAAGTACAAAAACAAGATATTTTGCAAAAGGTACAGGAACAGCTGAAGATCCTTTTGTAATTGCAAAACCTGAACACATGTTTAATTTAAGTAGATTACAAGAACTAGGAATTTTTGAAGATCGAATTTATTATTTTGAGGTATCTGACCCGATTACAGGGTATTCAATAGAAATCGATTTTCTCGGTGAAAATGTATCTACAGTTTATCAATTATTTGATCCTGTGGGAAATCATCAATATCCATTTTCAGGTGTTTTTGATGGAAACTATTCTACATTAAAAAATATTCAAATTGATGGTTCGCTAGACCAAGATATTGGGGTATTTGGGTATGTTGAAAGAAATACACCTCTTGTTGGACAAGCAATCATCATGAATCTGTTTATTGAATCACCAAAGATTTATTCAAACCCACAAACATTAGCAAGCACGAATCCTGATTTTCATGTTCACAATAATATGATTAAAAATCGTGCTACTGGGTACCTTGTGGGGCATTTAGGAATGAATGCAACCATTGATCAAGTTTTTGTTGTTGATCCAACCATTGACAGTTTGACAAATTTAGACTTAAATCGTTCACAATATGGTTTAATTGGCTTTAATGAAAGTGATGCTGGCATTATCGCTGGAGGTCCAAGGGATGCTTATAGTTTTACTCTTGATGCTGCATCAACTTATACAGCATTAAGTTATGCGAAAACAGAATATGGAAATCTGACGGATCCACTTAAAAAAAACCTATATATTTTCAATAAAGATGGAGTCCCTTATCGAAATACCAGCAATGTACAATTGCGTTTAAGCGATGCTTTGCAACAAAATATTCAGTTAATTGGTAGTTCGCTAAGTACAAAGGCACAACATAATTATTCTCTATCTACGATTCGTGTTTCTGAAAATGCAGCAGACACCAATCCTGCTTTTCTATATGACAAATTAGTAGCTGATGGGAATCCTATTACAGCAAATGGTTCCTATTATTCTCGAGAAAACATTGACATGGTGGGTTTGGTTACCGTGGAAAATTATGGGACTGCCCAATTTTCTATGTCAGGTGCTTCTAACAAATTTCCCAGCACACCAGCCATTAATTCTACTTTTGTACAAAACAATTATTTTAATGCCTTTTTGCTTTTTGTGAAGCCAACTGCAAACCCATATAATTTAGGTGAGATCACTGGAAGTTATTCTTCAGGAGGCCAACAGTTGTCTTATTATCGAGGTGGTTTTACCATTACTGGAACTACTGGTAATTATGTTGTTTCCTACACCGGAGGAGCTACTGTTAGTGCATCAAGCATTGGTACAAGTGGCACAACAAGTACAATGAGTGTCGCAAATGCTTTTGCAGCCGTTACAGTAAGTCAAACAGGAACGATGACTGTGGTGAATCCAGCGACCGCAACACCTGATTACTATGTTTATGTGATCGGCTATACTGGGGGAAACAGGAATAAAGTTTATAGCATTAATTTTAAATACTTACCAGCGGTATTAACCACCGAAACACTTTCAGCCATTCAAAATGTCGATATCATTTCAAGTAAAGCTGATGTATTAACACAAGTTATGAATGATACCTATGAATATTCTTATTTCACGTTTGGCTATAGTTTAAGTAGTTCTCAAAAAATTCAGGTATTCATCTCAAGAGAACAAGTTAGCAGTGTAGACACCTTTATTGTGAATGTGACTTATCAAATCACCGACTCTAATCATTTTTATTTTGATATCATTAATTTGCAAAACAAAAATGTCATCTTACAAGTGTATGACACGCAAAACCAGTTATTAGCAACAAAGACAACTACGGATCGTTTTATTTCTGCAGAATTAAATCCTAATGATTTAGCACTCATCATTAGTTATAATTCACCATAAAAATTAGTTTTTTTCAATTATTTGAGTTTTTAAAAAACTTGTGATACCATTAAGAAACCATAAAGAGAAAGCGAGAGACAAGCTCTACGACCTTTCAGCAACCTGCCTTTGGTAAGGTGCTAATGCTTGAATGATGGCGTATTATTAGTGCACGGATATGACGCCATCATGATCGATGGCGTTTTTCTTTTTTTGGTAGAAAGAAAGACTAAATGAAAAATACAATTACAAAATGGCTATTAAAAATAAATCATCAAAATGAGTTAACGATTATTCCCCAAGAAACGAGTATGTATGCCCCTATCAACCGCATATTAGATACTGTTGTTTTTTTTGCATTGGATAGTATGAACGTGAATAAAACGGCTTATATTATTGTATATGATCCCAATGAAGAAGATACAGTTAAAACAAGAATTTAAGTGATAAAAACATGGAAACGCAAAAAGGAAGGCATTGTTGATTTAGATGATAGCGATGTTATCAATATGGAAACCATTGCTAATCATTATTTAAGAAAGAATTGATTAGGTTATCTAAATAGAATGAACGTGCACCCTTTTTTAGAATAATTTCCGATTATTTATCGTTTTCAATATTATGATTAATCTTTTAAAAGTTCCAATATATTGATGGTTTAATTCGTATTATAAGTAGAAAGAAAAACAATAAGGTGAAAAAATGAAGAATTTTGTAAAAACGATGTTTTTATTTTTATTGGCTTTTTTATTGTTTGGCTGCACGAATGCAGTTGAATTGGTAGATGAGTTAGAGACTGCAAATGATAGCGAAATAGATCTTGAAGATGAGGGAACAAGTTCTGAAGAAGAATTTCACTTGCCAAATGGTGATTTGGATGATGGTGAAAAACCAGAAGAACAACCAAATCCTGAAGAAGGTGATGATCCAGAACAACCAAATCCAGAAGAGGGCGATGATCCAGAACAACCATCCAATCCTGACGAAGGAGATGACCCAGAAGATGAGGATTTACCTTTTCCAGGAGATCCTATTGATGATATTTGGATGCCAACAATAAAAATGCCTGATGTTAGAATCACTCTTGATTATGTAGTTATTGAAGATTTGAACAATCTATTTCTTCTTTATATGAATTTAGGACATTATCAAAGTATTATGATTACCATTAAAAATCCTGTGGAACCTGTTTTGGTCAATGAAGAGACAATTGCTTATACCAAAGCAAAAATCATTGAATACGGAATTGATCAACTTGATTTGGCGTATACTTGGTATACAAATACCATTTACATTCATCCAGATAATGTAACCTATGAACAATTGGTTTCTTTGTTTTCTTTGGGTCAAAAAAACGATGTCTTTGTAACATTTGATATTTATTTTCAGGAATGATAATGGCTAGGAAGATTTTATTAACACATTAATAAAAAAAGAAAATATATTATTTTTCTTTTCTTGTGTTTATTGGAATTAAGTGGTATAATCATTCAAGGAAGTCTTCTTTGCTCAAAAATATTTAATTGGACTATCAAAAAGAAGGATTCTATTAAGAAATGGAGAAAATATCATGGCCGACAAAGAACTAACATGTAAGGAATGTGGACAAACGTTCTTATTCACTGAAAGAGAACAAGAATTTTACAAAGAAAAAGAATTCCAAAACGAACCACAAAGATGCCCAGATTGCCGTAGAGCTCGCAAAACAGCGTTAAGATCTCACCGCAATAATGGACCTAGGGAAATGTTCCCTGTAACTTGTGCAAGTTGTGGAAAAGAAACCACAGTGCCTTTTAAACCAAGTGGAGATAAACCTGTTTATTGCCAAGACTGCTATAAAGCGCAAGTTAGATAAATATTGTGAATCAAAAACGACTCTTTTGGGTCGTTTTTTTTATGAAGATTTCTTCTAAATAAAAAATCAAATAATCTTTGAATTATGATATACTAAAGTTACTTTTATGTGATACACAATAAGTGCAAGAAAATATCAGATGGTAAAGGGGTTTTCATGAATTTTGTAGATGAAGATGTAAGAGAATATATTGAGCAATTTATGCAATTAGAACCAAATTTAATTTTATCTGTTGCGATTACTACATCATTTCATGATGAAATTAGTATCTTTTCAAAAAAATATCCTGAGAAAAGCGATTATTTATATGAAATCGGATCTATTTCAAAAGTTTATTTATCGTGCTTACTAGCAAAACTAGTGTTTGAAAAAAAGATAGTTTTAGAAGATTCCATTGATAAATATTTAAATCTTCCAAAAAAACGTATCTATCCGACTATTATAAGTTTGGCCACGCATACATCGGGTTATTTTCCCTTGTTATCTTTTCAATTTGTGTGGCGATATTTGTTGAAAAGCAAAAACATGCGTAAAAATTTGTATTACCGAGTAAAAAGTGATAAACTTTATCAACAAATCAACGCAATCAAATTGAAGAATAAAAAATATCCTTATCATTATTCTGATATGAATGCTGCTGTTTTAGGAGAAGTCATATCAAAAGTAAAGAACAAACCATTTGATGAAGTCATGAAAGAATTTTTAGAAAATGATCTTGGGCTGCTTCATACAATACCTGCTTCTTTACAAACGCGTAATATTGAGAGTTTTTACCGAAATAAAATTCGTTATCATCTTCATTGGGATAATGGTGATGTTTATGCACCTGCAGGTGCATTATTAGCAACCATTGAGGATGGACTTAAATTTATAAAAATGCAAATACAAAATAGACCAGAATTTATATCTTTGACACAAAAAAAACATGTTCGAGTTGTATTTTTTCGAAAACCCATGGTAATGGGTCTAGGTTGGCACATGTATCCTGATGGAAATTATATGTTTCATAAAGGTGGCACCTCATGCTTTAGATCATCTTATTTGGTAGAAAAGAAACGAAAAATTGGGATAGTCGTATTGGCAAATGTGATTGGCAACAGAAAATACAACACAACGAAATTATCTATGATGTTATGTAAAAAAGCAAAAGAGTTTTGCAAAGAAAAAAGCAAAGCAAAAAAAGGCTTGCCTGAAATTGAATTTTCCGTATAAAAAAGAAATGGAATGTTTCTATTTTGTTTTAAAAAGAAAGAAGGGTATTAATTGAAATGGTAAAGTATTAGTAGACACTAAAAAGATATGAGTGTTTATTAAT
>CAZYFI010000046.1:0-10928 GCA_964646985.1 uncultured Bacteroidales bacterium | reverse complement strand
CAGAAATGCAAGTCATTTTAGAACGCATTAATCAATAAAAAATGCCAAACGTCGTCGTTTGGCTTTTTTTATAACATCATATTCAAATAAGCAAACCACGATGCGTGTATTATGACGGCAGTTACTGCCAACCACATTAAGGCACCAATCAAAGATTGATTTTGCTGATCACGAATAAAGATGGCAAGAAGAAAGCTGATTGCGCCAATCACCGTTCCAGATATAACGATAATATTATGAAACGGAAAAAAAATTAAGGCCAAAGAAACAAAGGTAATGATGAATAATATTTTTTCCGTTTTTTTCATTTCTCTTTTATCTTCTTTTTTTTGTGCTGCCTCTTCTATACTAAAAATTACGCTTGCGCCACACGCTTGACAAAAACGATCATTTTCTTTGATTTTGTTGCCACAACGTTTACAATACATCATTACCTCCTAGTATATGTTTTTAAAATTTCTTTAAAAAAAGAAACAGCATAACATAAAGCTTTCCCACTGACGTGTTCATACCCGTGTTTCCCATCACGAAGAGCATCTTTGTTATAATAAAGAGGGGAAAAACGAATGACACAATCACTTACTTTGTCAAAGTTACGCTTATCAGCAATATTGGTTAATATCGCTGGGGTGGTATAAAGAGAGCAAAAAACTTTGTGAATCGCCTTTTCTACAATTTTATATCCTTCTGTATCTCTATTGGTAATTTTAGAAGAGTCAATGTTTTTCAACACTTCATATTCCACACCGTATTTTTTCATCGGTTTTGCTAGAGCATATAAGATATCTGCTACATTGTCATGTGTTGCAAACTCAAACCGAATATCGCGAATGCACTCTTCTTCGGTGCAAATCACATCTTCAAAGAAGATTTGTGTTTTCAGTAGTTTTGCAAGACCCAAATACTCTTCATCAATTTTACGCTTTACATAACCTTTAAACAAACCCAAATTATTAAAAAAGAAACGTTCAAAAAAAGGCATGTCTTTCGCAATCTCTTTTAATGGCAACATGGCATTGGCATCAATTTTTGCTTTAAACGCTCGGAAAAACTGCATTTCATCTAAAAATTCATTCAAGCGTTTTTCGCCTTTGTCTTCGTTGCTTGTTTTGAATCTTACAATTGCTTCGCCAGTAATCCCAATACCAATTAACCCATAGTGGCTTTTTAAACCAAAAAAGGATGGATCGACAATCCCCGAACCTTCTTCAATCACCAAATCAAAAAACTTTCCCGTTTTCAAAAACTGTTCAACAATGTTGTTAATTCCTTTTTTGGTTGTGGCATCATCTGTTGTCATAACAATGGTTAAGTTGACATCTAATCGTGATTGATTGCTTAAGATTTCTTCGACGGCCTCAAACATGGAAAAGAATAAGCTTTTGGAATCAAACGTCCCATTGCCAAATAATTCTCCATTTTCAATTTTGGTTTCTTGCACATTTGTGTCATAATCTACATGGGCTGCAAACAAGATGTTGGGTGCTTCAGCAACCTTTACCTTAGATGTGAAAATGGCATTTTTGCCAATTTTTTCTTTGATGAAGTTTTCGTGAATATTAGGGTAATCTGTTTTTAGTTTTTCTCGAAACAAATGAAACGCCTCGGGATCATCAAAACTAGATGTTTTAATATCAACCAACCCTTTTAGTTTTTCTAAAAATTGATTGCATCGCTCTAGTTCACAGTTTTCTAATTGAACTACTCGTATTTCTTTGTTACGAATGAAAATGGCACGCAAAAGACAAACCGCAGCGACCAACACGAGCAGTAATAATAATAATGCGATTATAACTTCTATTGTTTGTGTGATTGAGAAAAACATATACAATCCACCACCATTCATTTTTGTGTGTTAATTATACCTAGATTCTTTCTTCTTGTCAACGAGAAGACAAAAAGGCCCCAAAAGGCCTTTTTTTAACGATTTACCAAATATTGATATAGGGTTTTCACTGTGGCTCCAGTTGCACCATATGGTTCTTTATAGAAAGGACTTGTATGAAAAGCAGTTCCAGCAATATCTAAATGCAACCATTTGGTTGGTTGGTCAATAAAAGCTTCAATAAAGGCAGCAGCTGAACTAGCTCCCATGTTTCTTCCTGTTGAGTTGGTTAAATCAGCAACTTTGCTTGAGCGTACTTGTGAACGAATATAGGCATTAATTGGCAATTCCCAAATTTCTTCGTTGGCTTGTTTTCCTGCTTCTAACATTTTTTCAATCGCTTTTTTGTCATTTCCAAACAAACCAGTTACATATTCTCCCAAAGCAACTACCACTGACCCTGTTAGTGTTGCAATGTCAACGACTTCTTTGCATCCTTGTTTTTGTGCATAACAAACTGCATCAGCCAAGGTTAGGCGTCCTTCTGCATCTGTTGAAATAATTTCAATTGTTTTTTTATTCATAGCTGTTAAAACATCATCAGGAAGCAACGCTTCTCCATTAATGCGATTGTCGGTTGCACAAATGATGATATGTAAATGAATCGGCAATGCTTTTTTTACTGCCAATTCAAAAACACCCAAAACCGTTGCTGCACCGGCCATGTCATCTTTCATGTTATTCATCGATTGTTTTAGGCTATATCCGCCAGTATCGTACATCAACCCTTTACCCACAAGTGCAATGGGAGCATCATCGCTGTTTTTATAGATTAAGTGTATGAGTTTTGGCTCTGCACTTGATCCTTTGTTCACACCTAAAAATGCATTCATCCCTAGTTCTTCAATCTCTTTTTTATCATAAATAGTTGCTTGTACTTTTTCGTTATCCAAACTAGCAACAAGGTTTTTCGCATAAGCGGCAAGATCGTTTGCAGACAAATAATTGTAAGGTTTGTTTACCAAATCTCGTGTGTTATCAATTGCTGCACTAACCCACAAGCCTTCTTCTAATGCTTCTTTGATTGAGTCTTGAAAAACAAATAGCAACTTTAAATCGTTTTTGGCTTTTTCAGACATACATTCGTCATATTTATAATTATAAAATCCAATTGTTTGAACCATTCTCTTAGCAACTTCTTTCGCATCAAGACCCCCAACAAACGAAGGCAAATAAAGATGCAATTCGTCGCCTAGTTTCGCATTAACTTCCCGAAATGCCACTTCAATTTGCTCATAATGATATTCGCTTTTGTTTCCTAGCCCAACAACATAAATCACTTTATTCGCTGTTTTTTGAAAGGTAAATACTTTATTTAATTTTCCTAAATCAAAACACAATTGACCATCTTCAATTAATGGGTTGATGATGCCGTCAACTTCACCATCTACTTGTACTTGGGCATCCTTTAAAAATGCACCAATTACCAAAGGCTTTTCACTTTGAGGTTTTGGATAAATACTACTAATTTCTAACATGTTTCCTCCTTATTTTCCAATATATTCACAGCCCATATATGGGACTAAAACATCAGGGACTTTAATGGTTCCATCTTCTTGTTGGTAATTTTCTACAATAGCCACCCAGGTTCTACCTACAGCCAACCCTGAGCCGTTTAACGTATGCACAAATTCAAGCTTTGCATCTTTGCTTCGACGAAAACGAATGTTTCCTCTTCTTGCTTGATAATCTTCTGCATTGCTAATACTGCCAATTTCACGATACGTGTTTTGGCTAGGAAGCCAAACTTCAATATCATATGTTTTTGCCATCGCAAACCCCATATCTCCACTGCATAAAGTAATGACATGATAAGGAATTTTTAAGGCTTGCAACACTTTCTCTGATTGCAGCAACATCGATTCATGTTCTTCATAAGATGTTTCTGGAGTTGTTAATTTGATTAATTCAACTTTGTTGAATTGATGGGTTCTAATCAATCCCCTTGTATCACGCCCAGCACTTCCTGCTTCCGAACGAAAAGCCATGGTATAGCTTACAAATCGCAACGGTAAATCTTTTATATCAATCACTTCATCACGATACATGTTAATGGTTGGAACTTCGGCAGTTGGGTTCAAAAACCAATCTCCATTTCCGTTTGCTAAACGAAAAGCATCTTCTTCAAATTTTGGAAGTTGTCCTGTTGCAGTCATGCTTTCACGGTTGGCAATAAATGGAGGAATGATTTCTTTATATCCGTTTGCACTGTGTAAATCCATCATAAAAGCAATTAATGCTCGTTCTAATCTTGCTCCTAAGCCTTTGTATACAACAAATCTGCTGCCGGCAATCTTTGCAGCACGACCAAAATCAATAATGTCTAATGCTTCTCCAATTTCGTAATGCGCTTTTGGTACAAACGAAAACTTCGTTGGCTCTAAATAACGTTTTATTTCTACGTTATCTTTTTCATCTTTTCCATAAACGACACTTTCATGTAATAGATTGGGTGTAATCAATAAGATGTTTTCGATTTTCTTTTCGATTTCTATAATCCTTTTATCATCAAAAGCAATGTGTTCGCCAATGTTTCCTACTTGTGCCATAATCGCTTCGACATCTTCGCCTTGACGCTTTTTCATTCCAATTTGTTTGCTTAAGTCATTGCGTTCTTTTTTCAACGCTTCTACTTGGGCAATCATTGTTCTTCTTTCGTTGTCTAAATCAACAACTTCACGCAAATAGTTAAAATCTTTTCCACGCTTATTTAGTTTTTCAATCGTGTTTTCTAAATCGTTTCTTAATAGCTTAATATCAATCATAGTTTCCTCCTTTTTAAAGAAAAAAGTCCCTTATAAATAAGGGACGATATTATTCGCGGTGCCACCCTAGTTAGATGATTCATCTCAACTCGAAAAAGATAACGGTTTTTACCGAAGCTAATTGGCTTATCTCCAAGATGGATTCAAAAGTTCCATTGTCTGATTCACACCAACCATCAGCTCTCTGAACAACTTTTAACTTTTTACTAGTTCTCTTCTGCGAATATGTAATTGACTATATTATACGTTTGTTCTGCTTTTATGTCAAATAAATCGTTATTTCTTTTCTTGGTCTTCGTCTAAGAACTCATAATCCAAGTCAAGTTCATAATCTTCTTTGTATTCATCATCAATAATTTCTTCTTCTTCGCTTCTTGGTACAATTGCAATGGTAGATGCACTATGGCCTTCATTGAGTTTAATAATGCATACGCCTTGTGTATCACGACCAACCGTCAAAATTTGATCAAGATGTGTGCGAATGATCATTCCTTTGTCGGTTACAACCATTAAGTCTTCATCGCCTCTTACGGTAGATAATGAAACAAGTTGTCCGTTCTTTTCTGTGATATTAAGAGCTTTTACGCCCTTACCACCACGCACTTGAACACGGAAGGCATCCACATTCGTGCGCTTGCCATATCCTTTTTCTGTCACAATGACAATTTCATCACCATCGGTGTTCACAATTGCCATACCAACGGTTCTTTCATTGGTTTCTACTTTGATTCCGCGAACTCCAGCAGAGATTCTTCCCATTGGGCGAATATCACTTTCACTAAAGCGAATGGCTTTTCCGTTTGATGCCCCTAAAATAATATCTTTTTCTCCATCCGTAACACCAACAGCAAACAATTCATCGCCATCATTTAAAAGTAAGGCTCTGATTCCGTTTGTTCTAATGTTATTAAAGGAAGAAATGTCGGTTTTTTTCACAATGCCTTCTCGGGTTGCGAAAATCAAATATCCTTCTTTGTCATTATCTTTGTTAATATTCACGACTGCTGCCAACCGTTCATTTTCTTCAAAATTCAACAAATTGACAATTGGCAAGCCTTTGGCGCTTCGCGAAGAATAAGGAACTTGGAACGCTCGCAAGCGATAAACTTTCCCAAAATTGCTAAAGAAGAGCAAAGTATCGTGGCTTGATGTAAACAGCAAACGTTCAATAAAGTCTTCTTCCGTCATTTTTGTTCCTGTGATTCCTTTTCCACCTCGATTTTGGGCTCGATAGGTATCAACCGTCATCCGTTTTACATAACCTCGGTTTGTGACAGTGATAATAACATCTTCAACAGGAATCAAATCTTCATCTTCAATGACCAAGTCATCACTTAAAGTAATTTCACTCTTGCGATCATCACCAAAGCGATCGCGCATGTCGGTTAATTCATTGACAATGATATGTAATTTTCGTTCATGGCTCTTTAAGATTTCTTTACATTCTTGAATAAATTTGCGTAAATCCACAAGTTCTGCTTTTAATTTATCAACTTCTAATCCTGTTAAACGTTGTAACTTCATATCAAGAATGGCTTTTGCTTGAATTTCTGTTAAATCAAACACCTTCATGAGTTCTGATACAGCGTCTTCTGTGGTCTTGGATTTTTTAATTAATTGAATGACTAAATCGATATTTCCAAGTGCTTTCAATAAGCCTTCTAAAATGTGGGCTCGCGCTTCAGCTTTGTCTAAATCAAATTGTGTTCTTCTAGTAAGCACTTCAATTTGATGATTCAAGTATACTTCTAATACTTCTTTCAAATTTAATACTTTTGGTTGTCCTTTTACAAGGGCAATGATATTGATCCCAAACGTAGATTGCAACTGCGTGTGTTTGAATAAATTATTTAAAATGACATTGGAGTTGGCATCTCGTCTTAATTCAATGACAATGCGCATTCCATTGCGGTTGGATTCATCTCGTAAATCGGTAATTCCTTCAATAATTTTATCTTTCGCTGTTTCAGCAATCCGTTCAATCAACCTTGTTTTGTTTACTTGATAAGGTATCTCAGTAATAATGAGGGCGTTTTTTCCATTCCCCAAGTCTTGAATTTCTGTTTTTGCCCGAACAGTAATGGCTCCGTTTCCAGTCATGTAAGCTTTACGTACTTGGGACACTCCCATAATACACCCACCTGTAGGAAAATCAGGCCCTTTTATGTAGGTCATTAACCCTTCAATAGAAATCTCTGGATTTTTAATCAAAGCCAAAATTCCATCGATGACTTCGGTTAAATTGTGTGGCGGAATATTCGTTGCCATTCCAACGGCAATTCCCATTGCTCCGTTTACAAGCAAATTAGGGAAACGGCAAGGAAGAACAGCTGGCTCGCGTTCTGATCCGTCGTAATTGTCCATAAAATTAACGGTATCTTTATTCAAATCACGAAGAACTTCCATAGCCATTTTGCTCATTCTTGCTTCGGTATAACGCATTGCTGCCGCGCCATCACCATCGACAGAACCAAAATTGCCATGGCCATCAACCAAAGGGTAACGATAACTGAAGTCTTGTGCCATACGAACCATCGCTTCATAAATCGCCGAATCACCATGAGGATGGTATTTACCCATAACCTCACCAACGATTCTTGCTGACTTTTTATAAGCTTTGTCAGAATGCATACCAAGTTCATTCATAGCATATAAAATACGTCTATGAACTGGTTTCATTCCATCCCTTGCATCTGGTAGTGCTCGCGAAACGATAACACTCATTGCATAACTTAAAAATGAGTTTTTCATTTCTTTCGTCAAGTTGACTTCTTTTACTCCACCATTGTGGTGTCCGTTCTCATCAACATTTTCGACTAATTCACTATCAATAACACTTGGAATGATATCTTTTGGATTTTTTTCCATGGTAACTCCTTAAATATCTAGATTTTCTACATAAACAGCATTTTCTTCAATAAATTCACGGCGAGGTTCCACATCATCGCCCATGAGCATAGAGAAAATAGTGTCTGCTTCAATCGCATCATCTAGTCCAACTTGTAAAAGTGTGCGTGCTTTTGGATCCATTGTGGTTTCCCAAAGTTGTTCTGGATTCATTTCCCCTAATCCTTTGTATCTTTGTAATGTCGGCTTTGCTGATTTCGGGAATGTTTCTAGTATTTTTTGTAATTCTTCATCGGTATACGCATATTCAACCCGCTTACCATAAACAATTTTAAATAGCGGTGGTTGGGCAATATAAATATAGCCTTGTTCTACCAAAGGTTTCATAAAGCGATAAAAGAAAGTCAATAGCAATGTTCTAATGTGCGCTCCATCAACATCAGCATCGGTCATAATGACTACTTTATGATAACGAGCTTGCACAATATTAAAATCATCGCCGATTCCTGTGCCAAACGCTTGAATCATTGAAATAATTTCTTTGTTTCCTAATACTTTGTCTAATCTAGCTTTCTCAACGTTTAAAACCTTACCGCGAAGTGGCAAAATAGCCTGAAATTCGCTGTCACGTCCTTGTTTTGCGCTTCCACCCGCAGAATCACCCTCGACGATATAAATCTCACTTAGCGCGGGATCTTTGCTGCGACAATCTGCAAGTTTTGAGGCAAATCCCAGCGATTCAAGTGGACTTTTTCTTCTTGTTGCTTCTCTTGCTTTTTTGGCAGCAATTCTTGCCCTTGATGCAATCACAGCTTTTTCGATAATTTGTTTAGCAACATTAGGGTTTTCTTTTAAAAACACATCCATCCCATCTAGTAAAATTTGGGAAGTGATTCTTCGTACTTCGGTATTTCCTAATTTGGCCTTTGTTTGTCCCTCAAATTGTGGATCAGGATGACGACAACTAATGATTGCTGTCAACCCTTCACGGACGTCTTCGCCACTAAAAGACTCATCTTTTCGAAATAAATTAGCTTGTTTTCCGTAGCTGTTTAAAATTCTCGTTAAACTAGTTCGAAATCCTTCTTCATGAGTGCCGCCTTCAGGCGTATATATGTTATTAATAAAAGAATAAATGTTGCTATTATAATCTTCTGTATATTGAAGCGCCATTTCTACTTCAATGTTTTCATCTTTTCCTGAAATATAAATAATCGTACTATGGATTGGGGCTTTCGATTTGTTTAAATAACTAACGTATTCTTTAATTCCACCCTCATAACAATAATGAACACTTCTTATTTGTTCTGGATTTCTTTGATCGGTTAAAGAGATCTTTAATCCTTTGTTTAAAAAAGCACATTGTTGCAAACGAACGCGCAATGTTTCGTAATCATAAACAACGCCTTCCTTGAATATTTCGATATCTGGTTTGAATGTTACTTGCGTTCCTGTCTCTTCAGAATCACCAATTGTTTCAATTTTGTGTATGCGGTGCCCTCTTTGGTATTCTTGACGATAGATATGTCCATCTCGCTTGATAACAACTTCTAGAAATTCACTTAGCGCATTAACAACCGAAGCTCCAACCCCGTGTAACCCACCAGAAACCTTGTAAGAGGACCCATCAAACTTTCCTCCGGCATGAAGAATGGTAAAAACAGCTTCTACCGCTGATTCTCCCGTCTTTGCAATCGTATCTACCGGAATTCCTCGTCCGTTATCGGTTACTCGAACCAAATTATTTGGAAGAATTTCGACTTCAATGTGTGTACAGTAGCCAGCAAGTGCTTCATCAATCGAGTTATCGACGATTTCCCACACCAAATGGTGCAGTCCTCTTGGCCCTGTTGAACCAATGTACATTCCTGGACGTTTTCTAACTGCTTCTAGTCCTTCCAGAATCTGAATATTGGAACTGCCATATTTTTTTACACTATCATTCATCGGCTTCCTCCTTTACAAGTTTCATTATTTTGCTATTTTTTATGATATCAGACGATAAAACATCAATAGATGTGGTTGTGATAAAAATTTGATGTTTTTGATCTAAAAAATTCATCATTTTGTTTTGCCTATTTGCATCTAACTCACTAAACACATCGTCTAAAATAATAATTACACGTTCATTTTTGCTTTGGTAAATTTCCGCAAGGCCAAGTTTTAACGACAAGGCCAAAGTTCGCTGTTGTCCTGAAGAGGCATATGAAATGGCATTGTTTCCATTAATTTGTGCTTCAAAGTCATCTCGATGCGGCCCTATTGTCGTGGTTTTTAATTGGATATCAATCATTTTTCGCTCTTCATAGGCTTTTTCTAGTTCTGAAGTCAGTCGATTCGGCAAATATACTATTTTTGCATCATCTTTTTCATCACTGATTGTATCATTGATTCTTTTCAACTTTTCGTTCAAGTTATCAACAAGTTTTCCACGTTCCGTGATTAAAACTTGCGCTTCTTTTATCAATTTTTCTGTTATCGTGTCCAATAAAACCTCATCGTAATGTTCGTTTGTTTCTATTTGTTTTAAAAATTCATTTCTTTGCCTTAAATATTTACGGTAATTGATTAACGCTCGCAAGTATTTTGCGTTTATTTGGCTAATTCCGCCATCTAAGAACTCTCTTCTATCCGCTGGAGTGCCTTTTATGATTGCTAAATCATCAGCAGAAAACATAATTACGTTAATAAATCCTAAATATTCGCTTAATTTTGCAAACACATTGCCATTTTGGGAAATTTTCTTTTTATTATTGAGAACAGAAAAAATAATTTCATCATTTTTGTCTTCGTTTGTAAACAAAGCTTTAACAAAGGCATATTCAGATCCGGTTTTTACTAATTCTTGATCGCTTAAAGCTTTGTGGGACTTTCCAACGCCGACACAAAAAACAGCTTCGACCAAACTGGTCTTGCCAACCGCGTTATTTCCAACAAAAATGTTGATGTTTTTAGAAAAAGAAACTTGAAAATCATCATAACAGCGAAAATTTTTCAGTTGAATGGATTTTAAATAAAACATTATTTGCTCTCAACTTTATACGTTTCACCATTTATCGTTAATTCTGTGTTAGGATAAAGCTTTTTCCCTCTTCGTTGCTCTTTTTCTTCGTTTATGATCGCATAATTGCTTTTTAAATACATTTTTGCCATCGCTCCTGAATCAATAATTCCCACATATTTTAAGAATTGTCCTAGAGTTATAAATTCTGAATCAATTTTGACAATTTTCATCGCTTTTTACCTCAATAAATTATACTTATTATAACATATTTTTGTAAATTTTTCTAGTGTTTTTTACTTAATTTTCTTGATTGGTTTATTTTGTATGGACTGTGGTGGTTTTTCTGGTTTTTACTTTCTTATTTGACCTTATTTACATAAATATGGCTGATTTGGTTCGTTTTTTTGAATCTTGTTCATCCTTCTTT
>CAZYFI010000045.1:0-11347 GCA_964646985.1 uncultured Bacteroidales bacterium | reverse complement strand
TGGACATCTAAGATGTCCTTTTTTTATTGGCATTTTTATGTTATAATAATGCAAGAGGAAATGATATGAAAGTAATCGAAATCAATCATCTGAAAAAATATTATGGTGTAAACCGTGGAGTAGAAGATGCAAGTTTTTCTTTAGAACCAAAAGAAATTTTAGGGTTTATCGGCCCAAATGGAGCCGGAAAATCAACTGTCATTCGCATCATTATGGGTTTGATTAAAAAGACAAGCGGAAGTGTTCTTGTTTTTGGTGAAGAACCATCCTATAAAATGAATGAAAAAATCGGTTATATGCCTAGTGAAGTTTTTATGTATCAAGAATTAACTGTCAAAGATCAGTTAGAGTATTTAGCAACATTGCATCAATGCGAGAAATCACGTGTTGTTGAGCTGTGTGAGTATTTTGATTTAGATATGCAAAGAAAAATCAAAGAACTCTCTTTTGGGAATCGAAAGAAACTAGGTATTATTTCTGCCCTCATGCACGAACCTGAATTCATCATTTTAGATGAACCAACATCAGGATTAGATCCTTTGATCCAAAAACGTTTTTTTGCTTTGTTAGAAAAAGAGCGTAACCGTGGGGCTTCCATATTACTTTCTAGTCATGTGCTAAATGACATCGAAAAGATTTGTGATCGTGTTTGTTTAATCAAAGAAGGTAGAGTGTTATTTACAGAAGGGTTAACAAATTTAAAGAAAACCAGCCATAAACGAATCATAATCAATCCCGTCATTCCATTAAACAGTTCTGGTTTAATGAAATTAAAGGAAAATCATGATGAAATTTTATATTCATTTTCTGGAGACATCAATGAGTTAATCAAAGAATTAAGCCAATACCATCTCAATAAATTACATATTGATGATTTGCAATTAGAAGAAATCTTTTTACACTATTATCAAAAGGAGAATGCAAATGATTAAACTACCAATTATTTGGATGGAATTAAGACGGTCCTTTGTTAGCTTTATTATTTGGACGGTATCTATTTGTGCAATGTTGGTTTTTGTAATTGTGTTATATCCAATGGTGAAAGATATGTATGCGGCTATCCCGGCTGAATTTATGGATATGTTGGATGCTTTTGGTGGAATTCCTGATTCTATTATGGAATACTATGCCACCGAAGGTGGCATGATGATGCAGTTACTTGCTTCCATTTATGTCATATTTTTAGGCTTTAACGCAATTGGGAAAGAAGAACGAGAACATTCGAGTGACATCATTTATTCTTTACCCGTCTCTAGAAGTTCATTCTTTATTCATAAGTGGTTGGCAGTTTGTATTCAAGTGACATTGTTTTCTATTTTGTTGTATGTTGTAAATATTGTGACATTGTCGCTAGTAGAATCCATACCAATTGGCCAATTCACCTTGTTTTCTGTGTTGTTTACTGTGATGCTTTATGTGATTGCTGCTTTTGGTTTTGCTTTAGGAGCGATAGTAAAGGCTTCTGTTAAGGCTATGAGCACATTGTTGGTTATTTTTCCAATGTATATCTTTTCGTTTATTTCTACTCTAACCAACAATGAATGGTTACAAAAAATAAAATATCTTTCTGTTTTTACATTTGCTGATCCCGTAAATTTACTAAAAGTAGATAAAACCATAGACTGGATCAGTTTGACTGTTTTTGTTTTGTTAGCCTTTATCAGTATGGGTTTTGCTTATTTTACTTTTTCCAAACGGGAATTTATTGATTAAAAATAAGTTGAAAAAAACAAAGAAAAGGTGTATAATCTTGTGAATAAAGGAGTACCTTATGAAAAGAAAAACTAAAATTGTATGTACCATTGGACCGGCTTCTGAAAGTCCGGAAATGATAGAAAAAATGATCAATGCTGGCATGAATGTCGCCCGTTTAAATTTTTCTCATGGAAGTTATGAAGAACATTTAAACAGAATTAAAATTATACGTGAAGTATCAGCGCGGTTAAATCGCCATATCGGAATTATGGCCGATACCAAAGGCCCAGAAATTCGTACCGGAATCTTTGAGAACAATCAAGCTGCCTTTAAAAAAGGGCAAGAAGTTTTGATTTATAAAGCAGAAATCAATGGCAATAGCGAACGTTTTCACATTTCAAGTCCGGAATTGTTTTCTGATATTGAAGTTGGCGATTTTTTATTGATTGATGATGGTAAAATGCGTCTTGATGTCATTGAGACAAATCCGCAAATGATTAAATGTATTGTGAAAAACTCCGGAATCATTAAGTCGCGTAAAGGCGTCAATGTTCCCAATGTAAAATTAAGCATGCCATTTATTTCGCAAAAAGATCGTGAAGACTTGACGTTTGCTGCCAATCATGGGTGTGATTTTATTGCAGCGTCTTTTATCCGTAGAGAAAGTGATGTTGTTGCAATTAGAGAAATATTAAAAGCTGCCAACCGTGAATCAATGGAAATCATTGCGAAAATCGAAAACCAAGAAGGTTATGATAATTTAGAAAAAATATTAATGGTTGCGGATGGAGTCATGGTTGCTAGGGGTGATTTGGGTGTTGAAGTATCTCCTCAACTTGTTCCCATTTACCAAAAGAAAATCATTCAAAAAGCGAATGAATTAGGAAAACCAGTCATTACTGCCACCCATATGCTGGAATCCATGATATCAAATCCTCGTCCCACACGCGCAGAAGCATCGGATGTTGCCAATGCAATTTTAGATGGATCGGATGCAATTATGTTATCGGGTGAAAGCGCAGCCGGCGATTATCCGATTGAAGCAGTAGAGACGATGGACATTATTGCGAAAGCAATTGAGGAAATAATCCCTTATGAAGATCGCTTGCTTCGTTCGATGAAAACAAGTCAAAGAACGAACAATGATGCCATTGGAATCGCTGTTGCGCAAACGGCACTCACATTAGAAAATGTTGTTGCCATCGTAGCCTTTACGGAAACAGGTGGTACCGCAAAACGTATATGTAAGTTCCGTCCTTCGGTACCCATCATTGCCGTCACAGATAATTTAGAAACTTGTCAGAAATTAGGATATTACTGGGGAGTTTCTCCTATCTTAAGAGATAATGTCACTGATTATTTGGCGTACAATCGCATGGCGAATGAAGTTGCGAAAGCGTTTGGATTCAAACCTGGTCAAACCATCATTTTGACTTCTGGTTGGGGTCAAACCCATGGCACTACGAATAGTATGCGTATTATTGATATCGAATAACAAAAGTCCCAAAAATGTTTTCATTCATTTTTGGGACTTTTTCTTGCTTGAAGAAAAATTAAGTGTATAATGATTTCAAGAGGTAACAAAATGAAGTTTGCAAAATATCACGGATTAGGAAATGATTTTATCATTATGAAAAGTGGGAACTATGATTATTCCCAAGTTGCCATCAACTTGTGTGACCGCCATATTGGCGTAGGTGCGGATGGACTAATCGTTGTTTACCAAGAACCACTTACCATGCGTTTTTTTAATATGGATGGAAGTGAAGGGACAATGTGCGGCAATGGACTGCGCTGTTTTGGTGAATATTGTTATCAAAATAAATTGGTTTCAAGCGATAGTTTTGATGTTTATACCAAAGCTGGAGTTAAAAGTCTCGAAAGAATTGCGGATGGGTTATGGAAAAGTAATTTGGGAAAACCTAGCTATAGTTCTGATTTGATGGACATTAAAACACCACAAAGTGATTTTTTAAATCAATCGATTATGGGAATGCGTGTGAGCGCTGTACATACTGGAACAACTCACATTGTTACTTTTGTGCTAAATATTGATTCCGAACAAGTATTAGAAATGGGACCAAAACTTTCCGAATATCCTTTGTTTTCAAAACAAGCCAATATTAATTTTGTACAAGTGATGGATCGCAATCATTTTAAAATACGAACTTATGAACGTGGTGTTGGTTGGACTTTGGCTTGTGGCACCGGTGCTGCAGCAAGTTTTATCATTGGGAAAAGCAAAGATTATTGTGCAGACAAAGTAAAGATTCAAGTTTTGCTTGGGGAAATGTTGTTAGAACAAAATGAACAAGAAGAAATATTATTGACAGCACCAGCAGAAAAAATATGTGAAGGTGAATTTTAAAGCAAAATAAAAATGGTTAAGAAGAGGAGGTTCCTAACCATTTTTTTAAATCTGCTAGGCAGACACATGTATAACCAATCTGGAAAGAAAGAAGGTTACAAACATATTTTATCAAATATTTTTTTTGCTTGCTTTCTTTTTGCTTCCTTTTTTCCTTTTTTTGAAAATTGTAAAAGTATTTGATTTTTATCGATAAAAATTGTATAATAAGAATAAGATAAATGGAAGCATTCCTTAGATATAAACGAGGTAGAAAAATGGAAATAAGAGAAAATGTAGCAAAGGTTATGGATTATTTGAAAGATTTTCCCCATGTACAAGTCGTGGCGGCAACCAAATATATGACGATTGATCAAACCAAAGAACTGGTTGACAGTGGTGTTTTTGATCTTGGAGAAAACCGTACCGATATGTTTTTGGAAAAATACGAAGCGTTAAAAGATAATCCAAACATCCGTTGGCACTTTCTTGGGGTTGTGCAAACAAGAAAAATAAAAGATATTGCGAATCGGATTACGTGTTTGCATTCTTTGGATAAATTATCAACCGCAATTGAATTAGACAAAAAACTGAATTCTCCCCTTGATTGTTTTGTACAAGTGAATATTTCTGAAGAACCAAACAAGCAAGGGATCCCGGCAAACCGGGTAAAAACCTTTATCAAACAATTAGAAAATCTAACCAAAATTAGAATTATAGGTTTGATGTGCATTGCGAAATTAACCTTTGAAGAAGATGTATTAAAAAAATCTTTTTCTAAAATGCAAAAATTAAAAGAAGAAGTTGAGAAATTAGAATTGCCCAATGCCCCTTGCCATGAATTGTCAATGGGAATGAGCAATGATTATAAAATTGCCATTAACTATGGAGCTACCAAAGTACGTTTGGGCCGAGTTTTCTTATTATAGGAGGGTGTGATGGGTCTTTTTAAGCGCAAAGCAAAGAAAAAGTTAGAGTTTACAGAATATGCCAATTATAAAGGAAAAGATGTGAAAAAACGTGCTAGTTTATTAACGTCTTTTGATCGCTTGGTTTATTTGATTGTTTCCGATAATGCGCAAGAAACTTTGCTCAATATTTGTGATACAATATTATCTGGCAAAGCAGTATTGGCAAATTTTGATAAATTAGACTCTCGTGATGCAAATGATATGTTATCGTTTGTATCTGGTGTTGTTTATGCAAAACAAGGTGAAATCTACAAATTGGATAATAAATTATTTTTATTTGGTCGAAAAGAAGAATTTGAAGATGGCTCATTGTACCAATACGTTGAGGATTCAAAATGACCTTAAGGGTTATTTTAGTAATCCTCTATTATGTTTTTCAAGCTTATGGATTACTCTTACTATTAAGTGTAATCTTATCTTGGTTTGGTTCTGAATCAAATCGTTTCATTCGATTAATTAGAAGAGCAGGAGACTGGTATCTTGGTTTATTTCGTGGGTTCATTGTGATTGGACCACTTGATTTATCAACGATTCTTGGTTTTATTGTCTATCAAGGGATTACTAATTTATTAATCGGAATCCCATTTATCTAGAAAGAAGAAATTTAGGTGGAGTATATGAGTAAAGATTTTAAAGATACCTTATTGATGATGAAAACAGATTTTTCTATGCGTGCAAGTCTTCCAGAAAAGGAACCTGAAATCCAAAAACGCTGGGAAGATCTACAATTATATAACAAAGTTTTAAAACAAAACAAGGATAACGTCACATTTAACTTACATGATGGACCTCCTTATGCAAATGGAGATATTCATGCCGGCCATGCGTTAAACAAAATCTTAAAAGATTTTGTTTTAAGATATAAAACGATGATGGGTTTTTATACAACGTATCGCCCGGGTTGGGATACTCATGGTTTACCGATTGAAACGGCACTTGTAAAGAATGCTAAGGTCAATCGAAAAGAATTATCCATTCCTGAGTTTCGCAATTTATGTGAACAATATGCTTTAAAACAAATCGAAATTCAAAAAAAACAATTTCGTCGTTTGGGAATTTTAGGTGATTGGGATCACCCATATGTCACATTGTCAAAAGAATATGAAGCCGAACAAATACGAATTTTTGGCTTAATGGTTGAAAAAGGTCTTATTTTTAAAGGGCTTAAGCCAGTTTATTGGTCACCTTCGAGTGAATCCGCCTTGGCGGAAGCCGAAATTGAATATCATGATAAAACTTCACCTTCTATTTATTTGGCATTTCCATTGGTATCGGGCAATGGTTTGATTGCTGATGATGCTGAAATTGTCATTTGGACAACCACTCCATGGACCATTCCTGCCAATTTGGCAGTTGCTGTTCATGGTGATTATGAATACCAAGTGATCAAAAATGCAAATCGTACATTGGTTGTTGCGAAAGAATTGGTTGCTAGCTTTGTAAAAGCGATTGATTTTACCGATTTTGAAATTGTGCAAACAATCAAAGGCAAAGAATTAGAAGGATTAAAATATGTACACCCTCTAAATCATCGCATTTGCCCTGTTGTCTTAGCTGATTATGTGACATTAGATACAGGTACTGGTTTGGTACATACTGCTCCAGGACATGGTGAAGATGACTTCTTAACAGGGAAAAAATACAATCTTGATGTATTATGTGTTGTTGATGAAAAAGGCTTGATGGTGGATGCTGGTCAATTTACTGGCATGTATTATGAAGAAGCCAATATGGCCATTGTAGATGCGTTAAAGGAAAACCATAGTTTATTAAAACTGGGGATGATTACGCATAGTTATCCTCATGATTGGCGAACACAAAAACCAATTATTTTTCGGGCAACTGCGCAATGGTTTGCTTCCATTGAGTCATTAAAAGAAGGTATGCTTGATGCCATCAAGCAAGTGAAATGGATTCCTTCTTGGGGAGAACTACGCATCGCTAACATGATTAAGGATCGTAAAGAATGGTGTATTTCACGCCAACGTGTTTGGGGTGTTCCAATTCCCGTGTTTTATGCGGAAGATGGCACAGCAATCTTGGATCAAAAAGTCATTGCCCATATTAGTTCTGTGTTTGCACAAGAAGGATCGTCTTGTTGGTGGACAAAACCTGTTGAGGAATTGTTGCCACAAGGTTATGAAAATGAACATAGTCCAAATGGTATTTTTGTGAAAGAAACAGACATTATGGATGTTTGGTTTGATTCAGGAACTTCCCATCATTCTAGTATGGTATTGAATAAGGAACCTTATCCTGCTGATTTATATTTAGAAGGAAGCGATCAATATCGTGGATGGTTTAACTCTAGTTTATCAACTGGGGTGGCAATCACAGGGAAATCTCCTTATAAAGCAGTATTGACTCATGGATTTGTGTTAGATGGTGAAGGCCGAAAAATGAGCAAATCACTTGGTAACACCATTGATCCAAACATGCTGATCAAAGAGTTTGGTGCCGATGTGCTTAGATTATGGGTTGCATCAGTAGAATATACGAGTGATGTTCGCATTTCCAAAGATTTGATTCGTCAAACATCGGAAACCTATCGTAAAATTCGCAATACTTTCCGCTTTTTAATTGGAAATTTATTTGATTATGATGATTCCATCCATCAAGTGCCATATGATAAGCTTGCAGAAGTTGATCAATATATGGTTTGTAAGTTGCAAACTTTGGTTGAAAAAGTTCTTGTTGCCTATGAAAATTATCGATTTGATGAAGTAGCAAGATTAATTGTTCTTTATATGACCAATGATTTATCTGCTTTCTATTTGGATTTCACAAAAGACATTCTTTACATTGAACCAACAAATCATCTTTCAAGAAGAAGCATTCAAACTGTCTTTTTCCAAAACTTAATGGCACTCGCATCGATGTTGACACCAATTCTTCCACATACCATGGAAGAAGTATATCAATTTGCACCAAATCGTGAGTTTGCTAGTATTTACTTAACAAAAATGCCAGAAGTTCATTTACCAGTTAATGCTTCTAGCTTAATTGCAAAATATGACGATTTCATGCGGTTGCGTGATGATGTACTAAAAGCTTTGGAAAATGCACGAAATAACAAAATCATTGGAAAATCGTTGTCTAGTAAAGTAGTGATTTTCCCAACACCAAAAGCAAAATTAGTACTTGATCGCATTTCTGATGATTTGGGGAAAATGTTTATTGTATCTGAATTTGTTGTTGCAAATGAAACCATCGAAGGAGAAACCCTTGAAAGTGGAATCATCCAAGTAACTGCAAGAATAGGACATGTATGTAGCCGATGTTGGAAAGTGGTTGATCAATTAAATGATGATGAACTTTGTCCACGTTGTGATCAAATTATAAAAAATATGGAGGGAAAATAATGGCCATCAATATTCACTTTTTTCGTAACAGTGCACTTGATAAATTGGATTTCTCTAAAGTCTTAGAGTTTTTCGATAATCTCCCTTTGTTTAAAACGTTTTATACTGAAGATGAAGTTCAAATTGAGTATCGCGATGATGATTTTAAGTTTTCATATCGTTATTTGATAACAAAGAAATCTCGTGTCAATCAAATATATAAACTAAATCCGATGTTTTTAAATGTTAATTTTTTGTTGGAATTACCCGTTTTAATTCCTTCTTTTCTTGCGAAAGAAATATTAACTGTTGCACAAAAAATAAGCAAAACCTTTGATTTGGAAATTTACACTGATAGCTTTAAAGATGTCCAACCATTTAATTTAGCGGATGTTGTCGTCTTGTTTGAAGAAGCAAGAAGATTGACCATTGAAGAATATGGAATGCAAGATAAGCTGACATTTGATAAAGAAAAACTTGATGAAGTTTGCCGATATCAAAGAAGTGTGGAAAGCCTAAGAGAATATTATCACAATGAAGTTGATGTTTATTCTTGTGAGCCAATTATGGATAAAATTACTAATGAGTATGGGATCAGCTGCACTTGGCGATTGGGAAAACCAATGGTATTTCCTCCTCACCTTAGTTATATTTACATCACTGATGAAAATGATACCCCATTTTTGGTTCGTCGTGCGGAATTCTTTGAACAAATGAATAAATATTTGATGGAAATTGTAAATTTCTTGCCTGATATGTATATTTTAAAAGCCAAACCAGCGAAAAAGGCACGCAAACTGATTCATAAATTACGAAAACTTGCTGTGTTAGATCAAAACTTTAAACCAGTTCGTTTATCGAATTTGTTGGATGTGTAATATGAACAACCGTCTAATTGATCATACGCTTTTAAAGGCGTTTGCGACAACAGATGATATCAAAACTCTTTGTGCGGAAGCCAAAGAGTTTCACTTTAAAAGTGTTTGTGTGAATCCTGCTTTTGTGAAAATAGCAGCAACATTACTGGCAAACACTGATACGGAAGTGTGTACTGTAATTGGATTTCCTTTGGGTGCCAATTCTATTGCCACCAAAGTGTTTGAAACACAAGATGCCATTTTGTCGGGTGCTACCGAAATTGATATGGTCATCAACATTGGCAAAGCCAAAGAACATGACTTTGCTTATATTGAACAAGAAATATCGGAAGTTGTGATGGCAGCACAAGGAAAACTTGTGAAAGTCATCATGGAAACATGTTATTTAACAGATGAAGAAAAGATTGCTGTTTGCCAAGCTGCAACCAAAGCCAAAGCGAATTTTGTGAAAACATCGACTGGGTTTGGCACTGGTGGGGCAACTGTTTCTGATGTGAAGTTAATGCGCAAGCATATAGCTTCTAATATGGAAGTAAAAGCATCTGGTGGGATCAAAACCAAAGATGATTTAGAGCAAATGGTTCAAGCTGGAGCCACCAGAATAGGCACTTCAGCAGGAAAGAATTTAGTGTGAGGGACTTATGGCAACACCACATATAGAAGTAAATGATGCAAGTTTGATTGCAAAAACCGTCTTAATGCCTGGAGACCCTTTGCGAGCGAAATTTATTGCTGACACTTATTTGACCGATGTAGTACAAATCAATCAAGTTAGAAATATGCTTGGTTTTACTGGATATTACAAAGGTAAAAAAATTACTGTTATGGGTTCAGGAATGGGAATGCCAAGTATCGGTATTTATTCTTATGAACTTTATCATGAATATGGTGTAGAAAGTATCATTCGAGTTGGTTCTTGTGGGTCTTATGCACCCAAAATCAATGTTTATGATGTCATTATAGTTACTGATGCGTATAGTGAATCAAGTTATGCAAAAACAGCTTTCAATATGGAAGAAAATACCTTACCCGGTGATTTTGACTTAATCAAAGATTTGAATGCAAGCGCAAAAAAACTTAAATATCCTGTTTTTAACGAAATAATTCATTCTTCAGATGTGTTTTATCGAGCAAATGGCAATGTATTTGCTGATATTCGTGATAAATTTGGCTGTGCTGCTGTAGAAATGGAAAGTTTTGCTTTGTTTGCGAATGCCATGTACTTGAAGAAAAAAGCAGCTTGTATTTTAACTGTTTCTGATTCTTTGGTTACTCATCAAGCAACAACTTCACAAGAGCGTCAAGTTTCTTTCCATAAAATGATGGAAATTGCCCTTGATGCAGCAAAATAGAGTGGTTCACCACTCTATTTTTAGAAAGAGAATAAAATGAATAAAAAGATGATTGAAATAAATCAAATACCTGTGACGATTATTCAAACAAAAAAGTTTAAAACACAAATCATTGAGGTTTTATTTTTGGGTGAATTTTCCAAAGAAAATGCCACTAAAAGAAGTCTTTTATCAAGATTACTTGGAACTGCTACAAAAAAATATCCTACAAAAAAAGCGATTGCCAATCACTTGTTTGACTTATATGATGCTTCAATCGGTATTTCCTCAAGCCCAACTTATGAAACCAATATGATGATTGCTTCATTAGAATTGATCAATGAAAAATTTGCGCCTTCTAATGAACATTTACTAGAAAAAGGGGTTTCTTTTTTACAAGAAATGCTAACTAATCCCAATGTTGCCAATGAAATGTGGAATGAATCAGATTTTGTAGAACAAAAACGGATTTTAGCTGCTAGTATAAAGAATGTTTATAATAATAAAGGGCGTTATGCTTTTAAACGTATGATTCAACTCATGTGTCCAAATGAAATTACTAGTGTAAGTAGTTTGGGAGACTTAGAAGATTTAGAACCAATTACTTCTAAAACAATGTATGATTTTTATCAGCAAGTGATGGCTTTTAATTGTGCTTCCATTTATTGTGTTGGTGATTTTGATGAAGCAAAACTCATCGCTGCCTTAAGTCAACTAGGACCTTTTTGTGTTGGAAAAAACAAAAATTTGCCAATGAAGATAAATGATTTTTATCCTAATGAAG
>CAZYFI010000044.1:0-11635 GCA_964646985.1 uncultured Bacteroidales bacterium | reverse complement strand
GTGGAAAGAAGAAGTACCCACTTCTCACCTGATCGATTTTGTTGGTAGTTTTTTGTCACTTATAATAATATTTGTGATCTTAAGTGGGTGTTTTTGCGCTCACTTTTCTTTTGCTATTTTATTACTTACACTTAGGAGGTGTTGAATTATTAGTAAGAATCTTGATCGCAAATCTGATGCCTTAATAAATGAGAATATTATGGCACCTGAAGTCTTGGTCATTAACGAAAATGGCGAACAACTTGGTGTTCTACGGATTGAAGAAGCCCGTAGAATGGCTAAAAATGCTCAACTTGATTTGGTTTGTGTTGCTCCAAATGCGAAAACACCTGTATGTCGTTTTATGGATTACAGTAAATTTCGCTATGAACAACAAAAGAAAGCCAGAGAATCAAAGAAAAACCAAAAAATTGTTACCATCAAAGAAATTTGGTTAACACCCGTTATCAGCATTAATGACTTTGAAACAAAATTAAGGGCAGGAAGAAAGTTTTTAGAAGACGGAGATAAGCTCAAAGTGACGCTTCGTTTTAATAGACGTGCTAGGATGTTGTCTTCTGATATGGATATCCAAAGGAATTTGGATAAATTTGTTGAAATGACTGCTGACATAGCTTCTGCTGAGTCCAAGCCATCACTTGAGGGCAAGAGTATTTCTCTCATTCTTGTACCGAAAAAAAAGTAAACTAAAAAGGAGTTAAGAATATGCCAAAAATGAAATCCCACAGTGGGACAAAAAAACGTTTTAAAATTTCTGCATCGGGTTTGGTTATGTATTCAAAACCAGGAACAAGCCATTTAGCACCTGGAAAAACACAAAAACGAGTCCGTCATTTACGCAAAGAATCATCTGTATCTAAAGCTGACTTAGGTCGCATCCGTCAACAAATCGCAAATATTAAATAATAGGAGGTAATATTTTATGCCACGAACAAAAGGTGGAGTTGTTTCCCGAAGAAGACGCAAAAGAGTCTTAAAATTAGCCAAAGGTTATTTTGGCTCAAAACATACATTATTCCGTACCGCTCATGCACAAGTAATGAAATCACTATCTTATGCATATCAAGATCGCCGTGATCGTAAAAGCAATTTTAGAAAGCTTTGGATTACGAGAATAAATGCAGCTGCTCGCTTGAATGGTTTGTCTTATAGCAAATTGATGTTTGGTTTAAAAGGCGCAAATATCCAAGTCAATCGTAAAATGCTTTCAGAATTAGCTATTCATGATGCACAATCATTTTCATCATTATGCGATACCGCTAAACAAAATTTAGCAAAATAAACATCACATTTCGTGATGTTTTTTTTATATAATAGGGATGATTGCATTTAACCAGTGTTTATGGTATAATTTCACTATATTAATTGAAAAAGGGTATGGCAAAAATGGCGAAATTAGCAAATACTTTTCAACATTTTTTAAATAATAAGTGGATAAATCAATTTCAAACTTGGTTTAAAAAGTTTGTGGATAGTGATTTATATATCATTTTCTTTTCTATTGTATGTTTGATTAATTGGAAATTTCACTTATCGTATTTCGCTTTATCGATAGGAATCATTTTTTTGATTTTCATCATTTTGTTTGATGTCAATCGTTTTCGAATGATACCTTTGATTTTGTCAATAGTTGCCTCATTAAGGCTAAATACACCTAACGACTATCTAGGACCGGCTTTATTCTCGGCAATCATAATCGTTCCTTTGGTGGCCTTTGATTTATTCCGCAAGAAAGTGTTCTATTCTAATCAAATTTTTATTGGAATGATTTTCCTATTGATTGCGATGATTTTTTCCCTCACAAATACCCCTGATTTTGTAACTTCATTACTTGGGGTTCTCATGATGGTTGTTTACATGTTTCTTTTCCTTTACTTATTCAATAAAAAATCTCAATATGATATGTCCTCAACATGGCTTTATATTGCTAAGAGTTTTACTTATTTCGGGATTTTAATTTTATTTGAAACCCTTATTTTTAATTTTGAAATTTCAACTGGTGGGTTTCTGAGTTTTTTTAATTGGAAAGAAGTCGATTTGAGTTGGGCAAATACTAACTATATTGCAATGATTTATTTGGTCATCATTCCCCTCACAGCTTTTTGGTATTCCCAAACGCAAAAACATTTTTACTTGATCATTGTTTTATTGTTTGAATTCGTAGCTTTGGTATTACTGATATCTCGTGGATCGTACTTAGCCATATTGTTTAGTGGATTCCCTTTTTTAATTAAGTTTTTTTCTGATGTGAAAAACAAAATTGTTTTTACACAAAAAGCTTTGATTCTAATGAATGTCTTTTTGATTATATTAGTTATCATTGCTATTCCTACGGGTATTGTGAAAGACTTTTATCAAGTATTAAATAGTAGAGGATTATCATTATTAGGAAGAGAATTGTTATATCGAATTGGATTTAGCGTGTTTAGTCGTTACCCTTTGTTTGGTGGAGGAATCAATAGTTCAGAGTTTTATTTGTCTTTGGGAGCTTCCTCGGTTTATTACCATAACTTCTTTATTCAAACATTGGCAACCATTGGCATCATTGGTTTATTAGCTTTTGCATACTATCTTTACCAAATGATCCGACAATCTCTACTAAAATGCAATTATAATAATTATATATTTTTTATTCTCTTGGCTTTAATTGTTCACGGATTATTTGACACTACCTTTTATAATCCCCTTATAATGATTTTATTATCAATCATATTGCCACTTATGTTAACCAACAAAGAAATAAATATTAATAATGGAAAGGAGATTTCTGATGTACACCATCAAAGTCCAACAAAAAACGCTTCAATTTGAAGAAAAAATTACTTTAGAAAAACTAGCACAAAATTTAAAACAAACTGCATACGTTGCGAAAGTCAATAATCGCTTACGTGAACTTGGTTATTATGTAAATTACAATGCTGAAGTGGAATTTCTTGATTTAAGCAGTTTTGATGCTGCAAAGGTTTATGAAACGAGCATGCGTTATTTAATGATTATGGCTCTTGAACGCCTCTATCCCGATGTGAAAGTAAAATTTAATCAAGGAGTTTCACGTTCTTTGATTTGTGATGTATTTGGTACAAAAGTAAAAATTGACATTGATTTTCTAAAAAAACTTGAACAAGAGATGCGTATCATAGTTGATGCAAATTATCCGATTATTCGCAAAAAAATGAAAAAAAGTGAAGCGATTGAAATTTATCGAACCAAAGGATATTTAGATAAAATAGAAATTCTAAATTATCGTCCTGAAGACACGGTAAATGCTTATGTGTGTGAAAACTACATGAACTACATGTTTGGTTATATGGTTCCTTCGACGGGATATTTAAAAGAATTTAAATTGAAATTATATTATCCTAGTTTTATTGTGCAATTACCAAGAGCGGAAAAAAACGGGGGGATTCCTGAATTTGTTGATTCTCCAAGTTTTGGGAAAATGCTTCATGAAGCAAAAGAATGGTCAAATTTATGCCAGGCAAATTCGATTGCAAAATTAAACCGTTATGTAGAAGAAGGAAAAGCTGCTGATTTGGTTAATATGTGCGAAACAAAACATAACAATATGCTTTCCGAATTGGGATTGCGAATTAAGAATGATATTGAGAATATTCGTTTGATTGCAATTGCTGGCCCATCTTCTTCAGGTAAAACAACTTTCTCTCATCGTTTACGAATTGAATTAATGACAAGAGGAATCAAACCTGTAAAAATATCCATTGATGATTATTACTTAGATCGTGATCGTGCACCGATTGATGAATTTGGAGAACCTGACTTTGAACATATTGGTGCCCTTGATGTAGATTTATTTAATCGAAATTTATTGGCTTTGATTCAAGGAGAAGAAGTTGATACACCTATTTTTAATTTTGAAAAAGGGGAACGTGTTGGTTGGCATCGTGTCAAGGTTGATGAAAATACACCAATTATTATTGAAGGCATTCATGCTTTGAACGATGAATTGACGAGTCTGATTCCTAAGAGTCAGAAATTTAAGATTTATATTAGCCCAACATCGCAAATAAATATTGATAATCACAATCCAATCAGCCCGACCGAAATTAGAATGTTGCGTAGAATTGTTCGGGATGCAAAGTATCGCAACACAGATCCTTCGGTAACCTTTTCTATGTGGGCATCTGTAAGACGTGGTGAATTTAGATGGATTTATCCTTACCAAGAGCAAGCAGATTTTATTTTCAACACTGAATTAACATATGAGCTTGGTGTAATGAAAAAATATGCCCTCCCTGCACTTGAAACAATTGACCATGATGATGAATATTTTATTCCTGCCAACCGCTTAATTAAATTCTTAAAATATTTTACCGATATTGATGATCGATTTGTTCCATGTAATTCACTCTTAAGAGAATTTATCGGAGAAAGTTGTTTTTATTAATGAAAGAAAAAGACATTTATCAATTTTCTGAAAACATTTTTAAAAATATGGGTAAAGATGGCGCTTTATTGACCGCAGGAAACCACGATACCTATAATACTATGACCATTGGTTGGGCGACCATTGGTGTTATTTGGGGGAAAAACGTATTAACTTGCTATGTTAGAAAATCTCGTTTTACCTATCAATTTATGGAAGAAAATGATTTGTTTACGGTTTCTTTTTATGATAATCAATATAAAGATTGTTTAACTTATCTTGGATCGCGAAGTGGAAGAAACGAAGACAAAGTAAAAGCAACCAATATGACGCCTTTGTATGTTGAAGATACAGTCACTTTTCAAGAAGCCAGAGTTACTTTTGTTTGTAAAAAACTTTATTATCAAGATTTAGATGCTACAAAGATTAACGAAGTGATTCAAGGAAGATATTATCCTAGAGGTGATTTCCATCGTTTTTATATTGGAGAGATTGTAAAAATAATTGAAAAAGAATAATTTTTTTGTAAAAGACATGATTTCATTTATATCATGTCTTTTGTTATTTGTTGATTAAATAAATAGTAACCGCAATTTATGTTGAATTGATTTGTTTTAAATAGTATAATGAGGATAGAAAAGGTAAATAAGATGGACGCTAAATTTTTATATGATTTTCATAATACTTATGTGACAAATGCCCATTTATTTTTTGGCTGTCACAAGATTAGCGAAACGGAACATGTTTTCCGTGTTTTTGCTCCTCATGCTGATTATGTGAGCATAGTTGGTGACTTTAATCTTTGGGATAATTTGAAAAACCCAATGAAGCGAATTACCAAAGAAGGAATTTGGGAAGGCATCATTGGCAATTTATCAATATTTACTAATTATAAATATTGGATAAAAAATCAAGCTCAAGAATTTTTTAAACAAGACCCTTATGGTTATCATCATGAAACAAACGGCAATACTTGTACAAAAATTTATCATCTAGATGATTTCACATTTTCCGATCAAGTGTGGCAAGAAAAGAAAAACGATAATCAAATTTACGCTGGTCCAATGAATATTTATGAAGTTCATTTGGGATCTTGGCGTAAATATCACAACAATAAACCTTATAATTATCGTAAGTTAGCTAAAGAATTAATTCCTTATGTGAAAAAGATGGGATACACACATATTGAAATAATGCCTATTAGTGAATTTCCTTTTGAAGGATCATGGGGATATCAAGTAACGGGATATTTTAGTGTAACTTCTAGGTATGGATTACCAAGTGATTTTATGTATTTTGTGGATTATGCTCACAAGAATAATCTTGGAGTTATCCTTGATTGGGTTCCTGCACATTTTCCGAAAGATGCATTTGGTTTATATGAATTTGATGGACAAGATGTTTATGAAGAGCCAAATCCTTTAAGAAAAGAACATGAGGGTTGGGGAACAAGAATATTTAATTTTCAAAAACCTGAGGTGAAATCATTCTTAATCTCGAGTGCATTATTTTATTTAGAAAAGTATCATATTGATGGGTTAAGAGTCGATGCTGTTGCTTCTATGTTATATTTGGATTATGATAGAAAAGTGAGTGATCGAAATATTTATGGCGGCAATCATAATCTTGAGGCAATTGAATTTCTAAAAACCCTTAACACAGAAGTGTTTAAATTTTTCCCTCATGCTTTGATGATTGCTGAAGAATCAACTGATTTTGCAAGAGTATCACATCCTGTTTTTTCTGGAGGTTTGGGTTTTAATTTTAAATGGAACATGGGATGGATGAATGATACATTATCTTACATGAAAATAGATCCTTTATTCCGACAATATCATCACAATAAATTGACGTTTTCTTTGATGTATGCTTTTAGTGAAAATTTTGTTTTACCAATTTCTCATGATGAAGTTGTTCATGGGAAAAAATCATTGTTAGATAAAATGCCAGGAAATTATAATGAAAAATTTGCCAATTTACGAGCATTTATTGGATATATGATGACTCATCCTGGCAAAAAATTGAATTTTATGGGTTATGAATTAGGGCAGTTTAAAGAATGGAACTATCAGAATGAGTTAGATTGGGTGTTGTTAGAATATGAAAAACATCAAAAACTGCAAATATTTGTTAGGGACATCAATCTTTTTTACAAACGCAATAATTGCTTATGGGAAATCGATACTTCTTGGCAAGGTTTTGAGTGGATTAATGCAAATGATCAAAATCATAACTGTCTAAGTTATCAAAGATTCAACAAAAGCAAAAAGGCATTGGTGGTAGTCATTAATTTTTCCGGAGAAAATTTAAACCAGTATCCACTTTATGTAAAAAAAGGGACCTATATTGAAGTGCTAAATAGTGATGATGAGCAATATGGTGGTTATGGAAATAAGAATGAAGAAGTTAAATCTGTGCCTGTTGCCGGCAATCGCAGTAAATACGCAATAGAAATTAATGTTCCTGCATTTTCTATTATCATTCTAAAAAAAATACGCAAGGAGTAGAATATGTTCAATAAAAAAGAGATTGTTGCCATGTTATTAGCTGGAGGTCAAGGTAGTCGATTATATGCATTGACAAATAAGATAGCGAAACCTGCTGTCCCTTTTGGTGCAAAATACCGCATCATTGATTTTCCATTATCTAATTGTATCAATTCAAATATTGACACCGTTGGTGTATTGACGCAATATCAACCACTTATTTTAAATGATTATATCGGAAATGGTCAACCTTGGGATTTGGATAGAGCATTTGGTGGAGTGCATATTCTTCCGCCTTACCAAGGTAAGAATAAAACAGACTGGTACCGTGGAACAGCCAATGCTATTTACCAAAATATTGGTTTTATCAAACGCTATAATCCAGAATATGTTTTGATTCTGTCTGGTGATCACATTTATAAAATGGATTATGCGAAAATGCTTGCCTTTCATAAAGAAAAAAATGCAGATATCACAATTGCTGTCATCGATGTTACGAAAGAAGAAGCAAGCAGATTTGGAATCATGAATACCAATCCAGAACAAAGAATATATGAATTTGAAGAAAAACCTAAGCAACCAAAGAGTACAAATGCTTCCATGGGAATTTATATTTTCAATAGTCAAGTGCTATATGATTATTTAACTTTAGATGAAAATGATGCAACATCCGAGAATGATTTTGGGAAAAATATTATTCCGAGAATGTTAGCTGATAACAAACGATTGTTTGCCTATTCTTTTGCGGGATATTGGAAAGATGTTGGAACCATTGAAAGCCTTTGGGAAGCAAATATGGACTTGCTGGGAGAAAAACCAAATTTTGATTTGTTTGATCCTAATTGGAAAATTTATGCAAGAAATGATCCTTTTCCTCCTCAAATGATTGCAGAACAAGCAGAAATATCCAATTCGCTCATTACAGTAGGCTGCAAGATTGAAGGAACCGTTATTAATTCTCTGCTATCTCATAATGTAAAAGTTGGAAAAGGTGCCTATGTAAAAGATAGTGTCATATTTTCAAACACAGTTATTGAAGATGGTGCTTCTATACAAAACAGCATTGTTGATGAATCGGTTACAATCAAAACGAATAGTCATGTAGGATGTTGTCGTGAACAAAAAGGCAAAATAACTGTGGTGTCAGCAAATGTCGTCATCAGTGAAAATCTCATTGTGCAAGCTGGCCAAATGATAGAAAAGGATATTTAGGTGATAGTATGGCAACTTTAGGCTTAATATTTTCAAATATTCATGATAAAGAAATATTTGAAGTAACAAAAAACAGGACGATTGCTTCTGCACCTATTGGAGGACGTTATCGATTAATTGACTTTACTCTTTCTAATATGGTTAATAATGGAATAACACACATTGGTGTGGTTACCAAAAATAATTATCTATCTTTAATGGACCATGTTGGAAGTGGGAAAGAATGGGATCTTGCTAGAAAAAATGGTGGGTTGGTTATTCTCCCTCCGTATGGAGCAAGTCAAGAATTATATAATTCTCGTTTAGAAGCTTTAAAAAGCATTATCAGTTTTATCAAATTCTCTCGGGCAGATTATATTGTCCTTGCGGATTGCTATCAAGTATGCAACATTGATTATAAACCTATATTTCAACAACATTTTGAAACAAAAGCAGATATTACTTGTGTCTATCGCGAAAGTGATATTACAACCGATGACTATAGCCCAGTGGTTATGTTTGATGTCAATCATGAAAAGCGTATTGTTGGTATCAATATTCAAAAGAAGTATGTCGGACGAGCGAAAGTTTCAATTGATACTTGGATTATCAAAAAAACATTATTAGAATCACTAGTCGTTGATGCCATTGCGAAAAATTTAAAGAGCTTTAACCGTGATATTTTACGAGAAAATTTGGGCAATTTAAATATTTGTGGATACAAATTTGATGGCTATTTCGGAAATATCAGTTCCCTAAATTCATATTTTCAAGTCAATATGAATTTATTGAATGAATCAGTTAGAGATGAATTATTCAATAGTAGTGGTAGATCTATCTATACAAAAATACGGGATTCAGCGCCTACAAAGTATGGAACGAATGCAAAAATTTCTAATTCTTTGATTGCCGATGGGTGTATCATTGATGGGACTGTTGAAAACTCGATTGCTTTTCGTGGATGCAAAATTAACAAGAGTGCTGTTGTGAAAAATTCCATCTTGATGCAAAGCACGATTGTTGATGACAATGCTAATTTAGACTATGTAATTACGGATAAGAATGTAAAAATTCTCAATGAAAAGCAGTGGAATGGAAGTGTGAAAAAACTAATTTATATAGAAAAGGATGGGGTGCGATGAAACAAAAAAATATCTTATTTGTTGTTGCTGAATGCACAAATTTTGTTGCAACTGGAGGATTAGCTGAAGTAGCAGGAAGCCTTCCTAAAGCGGTAATGAAAGCCAATCGTGGATACAAAGTTAGAGTCATGATGCCACTTTATAAAGTGATTTCTAATAAATATCGTGATGAACTAAAGTTTCTTGGTGAAACTTCAGTTGTTCTTTCATGGCGTCGTCTTTATTGTGGCCTTTATACTTTAAAACTAGATGGAGTTGATTACTACTTTATTGACAACAAATACTATTTTGATCGTGATTTAATTTATGGGCATTATGACGATGGAGAAAGATTTGCTTTCTTTTCAAAAAGTGTATTTGAAACTTTTGGTATGATTGGCTTTGTCCCTAATATTATTCATACCCATGACTGGCATACTGCTTTAGTTAATATTTATCTTGATGTGCTTTATAAGAAACAAGGGTTGTTTACAGATATCAAATCCATATTTACAATTCATAATATTGAATTTCAAGGCATTTATGATATTGCATTTCTCGAAGATATTATTGGCATTGACAAACAATTCCAAGAAGTACTGGAATACAATCACTTGATTAATTTGGTCAAAGGAGCAATCGTTTGTAGCGATTTGGTAAGTACTGTAAGTCCAAGGTATGCAAGAGAGATTACGACATCTTTATATGCTTCAGGACTTGAGCATGTGACAAGAATCAACGGAAATAAGATTGTTGGTGTTATCAATGGTATCGATGTTGATTTTTACAATCCTGCACTAGACAAATCACTTCCGGTTAATTATGCTGTTGATACCTTTATGAACAAATTGCAAAACAAAGAAGCTCTGCAAAGAGGATTAAATTTAAATATTGATGCAAACACTTGCATTATTAGTATGATTTCTCGTTTAACCATGCAAAAAGGAGTTGACTTAGTACTTGATAAGATAGATGAATTGATGAGTAATGAAAACATTCAATTTGTTTTATTAGGCAAGGGTGATCGTTATTTTGAAGAAAAGTTCTTAGAAGTTGCGAAAAGGTATCCCAAACGCGTCAGTGTTTTGATTACTTATGACACAAATCTTGCAAAGAAGATTTATGGTGGATCTGATTTATTCTTAATGCCTTCGAAAATGGAACCTTGTGGTTTGTCACAAATGATTGCCAGTAGGTATGGTACTGTACCAATTGTTAGAGCAACGGGTGGTTTGTTTGATACCATCAAAGATTACAATAATGGCAACGGCAATGGTTTTGTGTTCAAAGACTTTGATTCTTTGCAGATGTTAGAAAAAATCAAAGAAGCTATATCCGTATATAATGATCGTGAACGCTATACTGTGCTTGCAAAAAAGATTATGGGAATTGATTTCAGTTGGAATGTTTCCGCAACATCTTATATCCAAATGTACAAAAATATGATAAGCAAAAAATAAACAATGAAAGACGATGTCATAATCGTCTTTTTTTTTTGTTCTTGATTGAGAGATTGAAAAATTACTTTAAATGTGGTAAAATTATAAGCAATATAAGGAGTATATTTATGGGTAATTATATTCTAGCAATTGATCAAGGAACAACCAGCACACGAGCGATTATCTTTAATAAAAAATCAGAGATTATTTCACAAGCGCAAATGGAATTTAGCCAAATTTGCCCTAAAAGTGGTTGGGTTGAACAGGATCCTGAAGAAATTTGGGAAACCGTATATCAGGTTATCGCTGAAGCTATTTACAAAAGTGGTCTCTCTCTTAAAGAAATAGCTGCAATTGGTATCACCAATCAAAGAGAGACAACTGTGATTTGGGATAAAAAAACTGGGAAACCGATTTATAATGCAATTGTTTGGCAAAGTCGGCAATCACAAGAAATTTGTGAACAATTAATTGCGCAAGGCTATTCTGAAATGATGAAACAAAAAACAGGTTTACTAATCAATCCTTATTTTTCAGCAAGTAAAATTAAATGGATTTTAGATAATGTTCCCCAAGCGCTAGAAAAAGCGCAAGCAGGAAAGGTTTTATTTGGCACCATTGATACTTATTTAGTGTGGAAATTAACAAATGGGGCTTTGCACATAACAGATCCAAGCAATGCGTCTAGAACCATGTTATATAATATTAATACGCTAAAATGGGATGAGGAAATTCTTGATGTTTTGGGAATCCCTTCTTCTATTTTGCCAGAAGTTAAGTCTTCAAGTGAAGAATATGGAATTGCTTCCAAATTGTGGGAATTAGATGAAAATGCTGATGTAAAAATCGCTTCAGTAATCGGTGATCAACAAGCATCATTGTTTGGTCAATGTTGCTACGATATTGGTGATGTAAAAAGCACTTACGGAACCGGTTGCTTTATGCTAATGAATACCAAGTTTAAACCGGTTTTCTCATCTTCGGGATTATTGACAACCATTGCTTGGAAGGTGG
>CAZYFI010000043.1:0-11931 GCA_964646985.1 uncultured Bacteroidales bacterium | reverse complement strand
TTCCATCGTTGTAAACGTTGTATTACCAGCACCAACAAAAGTAGCGATTACTGGTAGCAACCCGATGGCCAAAGTTGGGCAAACAATGCAACTTAGTGCCACAGTACTACCAAGCAAAGCATCACAAGAAGTAGACTGGACAGTGAACAATCAAGCGATTGCTTCTGTATCTCCTGCTGGCTTAGTTACTTTCTTAGGAATTGGTTCTGTAACGATTACTGCAACATCAAAAGCTTTAAATACACAAAAAGGAACAGTCAATATCAATGTGATAGAACCTGACCCTGCAAGTATTGTAGTCAGTGGAGCAGAAGGAAAAACACAACTAGAAATTACCAAGACATTACAAATGAGTGCTTTGGTAAGCCCAGACTTGGCAGATCAAAGTGTAACATGGTCAACATCAGATTTGACGGTGGCTTTTATTGATGAAACAGGATTGTTAACCGCTGTCAAAGTAGGAACAGTTGATGTCATCGCCACATCCATCGCATTAGGAACAGTTAGTGGCAGTGTAAGCATTTCTGTTGTATTGCCATTACCAGAAACACTTAACATGAATGTTCCTGATACAGCTTTGCAAATAGCTGAAATAATGCAAATTCAAGCATCTATTTCACCTGCTTTGGCAAATCAAGGAATCACATATACATCGAGTAACGAAAATGTGGCAACAGTCGATGAAACAGGAAAAATAACCGCAATTGGAGTAGGAAATACGACCATTACAGTAAGCAGTACTGCACTGTCTACTTTGTTTAAGACCGTTGAAATCAAAGTAGTGGAGATTGTTGGACAACCAACTCATAACAATGTTGTTGTGGATAGTGCTCTTGCAGAAACAGAACGTTTTACCACTGTAACTTACGATAATGTTGATTACATGGTTGGCGTCAATGCCTTCAGTGATTTTGGTAAGATCGTAACCAAAGAAGGTATGATTATTACTGTTAAAGCTGGTAATTATAGCGGCTCATTTAGCGTTGCTCATAGTCATGTTAGCATCTTAGGTCCAAATGCAAATATTGATCCAAACACAGGAACAAGAGTTGCTGCGGCAATATTAACAGGAAAAATCACTGTAGAAGCTTCCCTAGATGGAACGACAATCAATGGATTAGATTTTACAGGCAATGCTTCCATTTTTGGCAATGGCACAAATAAGAATGTATCCTTTATCTATAACAATGTATATGATACAACAGAAAATGTTGTTGCTTGGTCAGCATTGAGAAATTATAACCTTGTTGGTTTCATCACTTTCTGGAAGCAAAGTATCGTGATGGAAAACTTTATCATCACAAACAATGCTTTCAACAATGTTTCTGCAATCAATATTATGATTGGGAATATCTTGACTTTCACATTGAAAGACAATACCTTTACTGATTTTGACCAAGAAGCCGTTAGAATCGATGGTGGTTATAATGGTGGTTATACATTGGTTGAAAACAATGTCTTTGCCAATACCACATTAAGTGCTTATAACGGTATTTATTTCCGCTCTTTGGGTGCAGCAAAAGACAGTGCGAATCCACAAGATGTTTTGGTTACAAAGAATCATTTTAAAAACATTGGAAAAGCTGCAACTGATTTTTCCGGAGCGATTAGTACAAGTTCTTATCAAGAATATGGGTTAAACTTTGTTGTTTCTCATAATATATTTGAAACTTGTAGCAATTACTTATGGGTTAGAAATAATGCAACAGCCGCCAACCATACAAATTATAAATGGGTGGGGAAAGTGGAATACAATGCCTTCTTAGGGGAACCTTTGGTTTACTATCATAGAAATCGCAATGCAACCGATACAGAGATTACCAATCCCGCTTTAATCGAATTTGATCATAACTTCTTCGGCGATGCTTTGGGAAATCTAATTACTGTAGACATGGCTAAATTTATTGAAGTTAAGAGTGTTACCAATAACTTAACCAGCATGACGGAAGTAAATGGTTAATTGGTAGTTTTAAGTAATTACAACGATAAAATGAAAAAAGCCCGATTCATATTAATGTAAATCGGGCTTTTTTTCTCTATCGTGACATCCTTGGAAATCATTTTTTTCATTTAATCTTTTGGAAATTTCATTTAAAATGACTTTTTTATTGAGTGACCATTTTGGTTCAATGACATGTTCTTTTTTTGTGTCGGCACTTAATCTATGAACAACAATGTCAGGCTTTAATATGGTTAATTGCTCACAAACAATTTCGATATATTCTTCGAAAGAAAGCATCGAAAAATGAAATTCATCATACATTTGTGCTAGAGGAGTATTTTTTATCAGCACCAAATTATGAATTTTGATGCCATTGATTGGTAGTTCATTGAGAAAGTGAATGGTATCAAGCATATCTTTTTTTGTTTCATAAGGTAAACCATTGATGATATGAGCGATGATGGTTATATTTCTTTTGTTTAGTTGGGTAACCGCAGTGGTGAACTGCGCTTTTGTATATCCTAAATTCAATAATTTCATTGTGCTTTCCTTGGCTGTTTGCAGTCCAAGCTCAATCCACACTGGGATTTTTTTATTTAATTCACACAAATAAGTAAGAACTTCATCATTCAAACAATCACATCTTGTAGCAATGCTGATGGCAACAATATTTTCATCGAGTAAAATTGCTTCATCAAACAATGATTTTAATTTTTCAATCGGACCATACGTGTTAGAAAAGGCTTGAAAGTAAACGATATATTTTGCTTTTGGCCATTTTTTGTGCAAAACAGTTTTCACTTTGGTAAATTGTTGTGCAAGAGAATCATTTAAATTTCCTGCAAATTCACCACTCCCTTGTTCTGAGCAAAACAAACATCCTTTTGTACTGATGGTGCCATCTCTATTTGGGCAAGAAAAGGAACCATTTAGTGGTACTTTAAATGTTTTTTCGTGAAATTTTGTTTTTAAATAGGTACTTAAATCATTGTAACGATTTTTCATTGTTGCCCCTTAAAGAATTGATAAGATGTAAAGACTTAGGATAAAGATGATTTAGGACTCATCCCAATCCAATATGCGCTTTTCTCCTTGGATTTTTTGGATGTCCGTGACATCTTGGGATACTTCTAATACGCCCAAATAAGTTCCATTTTCATCACGAACAGCAAAATAAGTGATGGTAATCAGTCGATTTTTATAATGTATCCAAAATTCAGCACAATCTTTTTGCTTGGATTTAAAAGAATCGATGATTTTTCTAACAATGTGAACACTTTTTGGTGGATGACAATAATCGACCAAACGCCCAATGATAGAAGGGTTTCTTGGAAAGTGGCGATGTTTGGTTTCATTAAAATAAATAACATGATCGGTATCATCGACAAAAGTGATATCGATCGGTAAATGATTGAGCAATTGGGCTAACTGTGTCATATTAAGGTAACCACCGTGGAATTTGATTGTTCCTTTTTGTAATTGCGAACTCTTTTTTTGTTCTTTTATTTCTAATTTTCTTTCAATGAAAGCATAACCATATTGCCTTGATTCTTCATCCATCGAATTGAGCGTTTTTGGGTTTAAGAGCAATGCGGCAACAGGAAACAAAATGAGGGATTCTTTTTGAATGATTCCATAGATAAGAAAATAGTAGTAACCCATCGTTTTTTTAAATGCACTCATTTCAAAATGATTGTTTTTTAATAGGTTTATTAGTTCATTTAATATGATTTTAGCTTCATCATGGAGTGTCCAAAGCACAGATAGAGGTTTTGATGATGGAAGGATTGTTTCAAGTTGAGGGAAGAAAATGTTTTGCATGCGAATAAATTTTCTCTCGATGAAAAGACATGCTTCAAATCCAAGCAGTATTTCTTTTTTGTTTTGGACAATAGATTCACTTGAACCAAACATTGATTTCATTTTTTGCAGGTGGTTGATAATGGCATTGTTTTCATCAATCAGTGTTTGGAAAAAAATGTGTTTGTGACTTTTTAGTTCATGTTTTTTTAGGGCATGATAAAACAAGTTCACAAATTTGTCAGCATTTTCTTTGATTTCATCAATACCATAAGAAGTATTTTGTTGATACATGTCAACATAAAATAAATCGATAGGTGATATTTCATCGATTGTTGCTTTGTATGAATCAATGATTGCTTTTTTTTCATTACTGATTGCTTTCACATACAATTTCATAAACTCGTTTAAGCGTGTTATTTTTGCTTCATTTTTGTGTAAGAGTTCCATATAACCTCCATCTTCACTGTTAGAATTAGTATATCATAAGTGGAAACAAATGTCATTCATGAAAAACGCTAGATGTTTTTGTGAATTCATAACACTTTTTATCATATTGTCATATTTTCTGTTGCCTTTATTAATGCATATAGCAAGAAAGTATAGTATAATAAGAATAGTACTCAAAGTAAAATGAGATATTTGAATGGGAGAATAAATATGGTAATACGTGTGATAGGTGATAGTACACTAAGATTAAACCCTCTGTTTGTACAAGAGCATCAAATTGAAGTCATTCCGCTTCATGTCATCATTGATGGGAAAACTTATTTTGATGGAGTGAATATTACATTAGAAGAAATTTTAAATGCTAGAGAACAAGGCCACAAGGTTTCTACAAGTCAACCTTCTCCAGAAGCATTTTTGACGGCTTTTCAAAAATGCAAAGAAGAAGGAGCAACTGACATATTATGTGTCACAATTTCTTCAACTTTATCAGGCACTTATAATAGTGCTACTCTTGCAGCATCAGAAATGACAGGTGTGAATATTCATTTGTTTGATTCTTTGTCAACATCCATTGGTTCAGAAATGTTAATGAAATTGCTGGTAGAGCAACTTGATTTAGGAAAAACGGTTCCAGAAGCAATAGAAATGGTCAAACCATATCGCGAAAATTCTACCATTTTGATGGCTATGGAAAATCTTGATGCGATTTATAAATCGGGAAGACTTTCAAGAATTAAGGCAACAATTGGCAATTTACTGCGTGTTAAGCCAATTATTGAATATATCAAAGGAAAAAATCATGTCAATAGCAAGTTTCGCACGGAAAAAGCCATTGTCAGTTATATCATTGATCGCATCAAAATCGATTATGCGAAAGCCAAAAATCACTTTTACATTTCTATTTCTCACGTGAGAGCTTTAGATAAGGTCAATCATATCAAACAAGTGATAGAAGAAGTAATCTCTTCTTTAAATATCACTGTTTCGCTAGAAATTAGCCCTGTTGTGGCAATCAATTTAGGATATGGTGGATTTGGCATTGGCTGGTGTCATGATTGAACTGAATGAGGTGTTTTCTTTGACAAATCCTTTTCAATGATTTATAATGAAATTGCCTGGGGAGTTCGCGTTTTTATATTTATGCGAACCGAACGATATTATATTGGAGACTAAGGCATACTGGGCGTGAATGCTTACATTTGTAAGAATCCCAAAAGCATGCAAAATAGAGGTTTCCACCTTGGTGAAATTAAGGTTTCCCATCCATAATAACGGCTCTCTGGGTGGTTTAAAAACGGGTCATACCAAAGCGAATTGCTTGTTCGTTTTGGTATGGCCCGTTTTTCTTTATGAAAAACCCTAGGTTTTTTTAAGTTATTTTAGTATAATATATTTATATAAATTGGAGGATATCATGAAAAGAATGATTTTATTTTTATGTGTTGTCTTAACAAGTTTCTTTGTACTTGTTTTGCCAGTCAAAGCCGCTACTTTGGATGCGTATTTCATTGTGACCAATCCTGGTGAAGATATGAGTACACAAATGAATGTCAATTGGCATTCTGATGTAGAAGGAAGTTTTTTAGAATTGACAACGGCTACTGATTCTACATTTTCTAAAGCAACAAGGTTTTTTGGTGAATGCCAACCTTTTGCTTATGATGCTACCTTTTCCGATTCTGGAAAAACGTATACTACAACAGGCTTTACGAGCCGTAATCGTTGTTCAGTTAGTTTAAATCAGTTGACACCAAATCAAGATTACATTTATCGTGTGGGGAAAACTTCTTTTTCTCCTACCTATAAGTTTAAGACGGCACAAGGTGCATCTTCATTTAGTTTTTTATATTTAACAGACCCGCAGTATTACAGCGATGCCACAGCAGCCATCTTTAATAACTTTATCAATCAAGCATTGATTATGGATAACGATATTCGTTTTAGTTTGTTTTCTGGTGATGTTGTCGATCGTGGTGGGAAAATGGAACAATGGAATATGCTGTTCAATCAATCTAATTTAAAGAATATGCCGATTGCAGTTGTTCCGGGGAATCATGAATATTATGATGCTTCATCGACTCCTGTTTCATTTACCAATGGTTTTTTTAATGGCTTTTTCAATAACCCTAAAAATGGGGCATCTAGTACTTTAAATAGCAATTACTTTTTTAAGTATAATAATGTTTTATTTATTGCCATTGATAGCGAAGCCGCTGCCAAAACTTCAAGTTCTATGGAAGCACAAAAAACATGGTTTTCCCATGTAATGGAAACCAATCATGCGCAATACACTGTTGTATTTATGCACAGAAGTTTTTATGGAAGCGTTTATGGAGATTATTCACCAGTTTTAAGAGCAAATTGGAGTGGCCTTTTTGATAAATATGGGGTTGACTTGGTTTTAACCGGACATGATCATGTTTATTGCCGCACTTCACCTGTTTATGGAGGCGTAAAATCAACCGATCCATATCAAGGAACTGTTTATATGATTGGTGGTGCAGCAGGTGCAAAACTTACTTATAGCTTAAATCCAAATCCTTTGTTTGAAGCTGGGTTTGATAAAGAAAGTTCTGTGACTATTTTTAAGGTGGACAATGCCGGATTACATTTGAAAACCATCAATAATTCGAATCAGATCAAAGATGAAGTCACAATACCCGCAAAAAGAAGTGCTACTATTTCTCCAAGTTTAGACAAACAAGCCTATTTAGATTCCATTACTTTAAAATTAGATTCTACAGATCCAACCAAAGCAACATTTCTTTGGGGAAGTAAGTGGTATGGATATGTCAATAGTGTGAAGTTAATAGATGATGCAGATAACGTCATTGGATATGATTATTTGAATACAAGTTATCGCACCAATTTGCCAATTACCAATTTAGCTACCAACACATTATATGATTATCGCTTGATTGTCAGCTTTAAAGACGATACCATTTTAGAAAAGCAAATTTCTCTTTCTACAAAACTTCCATATGGAAAAATCAGCAATTTCTACTTTGATGATGCCGATTTAGAAGCCATTGCTTTGCACTGGACGGCAAATCTAACGAACAATCAAATCAAAGAGTATCGTATTTATGTAAATGATGTGTTAAATATGACAGTTCCTTATTTAGATGAAACAGCCATCATCGACGGATTAAATAAGTACCATGCCAATGAAATTCGTTTTCATGCAATTGATCAATTAGGGGACGTTGTGTTTGAAGAAGTTCTTTATTATGGTGAAGAAAAAGAAGCGGTTAGTATGCTTTATGCATATGATCAATTGACACTAAAAGTGGATGAAGAACGATTGCCAGAGCTCGTTGTTATACCAAATCAAGTATTGGATGTTCGTTTTTCTTCTAGCAATGAACTTGTGGCAACAGTTGATGTCTTTGGTGAAGTTACTGCTGTTGGTGTTGGGGAAGCAGTGATTACGGCTGCTGTTTATGGTAGAAGCGATGTGTTTGCCAGCTTTACAGTCAAAGTAGAAGCAGAAGTAGTAGATCCAGAACCAGAGCCTGAACCAGAACCTGAACCTGAACCAGAACCAGAACCAAAACCTGAGACAGAGAAAAAGGGTTGTTTCTCACAAACTAGTTTATTATTTGCATCACTTCTTTTCATTGGATTTATGTTCATTCGTCGTAAAGAGAAGTAAAAATGGAAGATTTATTAAATGAGCGGGAAAAACGACAACAAACGATTCGAGATGTTTTCTCAGATACTTTTGTTGTTGTCGTGAAGGCAAATATTCCTGGTTTAAACAAAAACCTAGGAATTGCTAATTTGCTTGTTTATGAGTTTGTATGGGCCATCAAACATCTTTTTTCTATCAAAGAATATCAAGTGTTTTCAGGGCTTGATGGACCTTGGGCGTTGCTAAGAGGAGAAGGCCATCCCCAAGTATGGAAACAACAATTGATTCAATTAGAATGTGAACATGTTTTGGGGAAGTATATTGATTGTGATGTTTATGATCAACATAGAAAGCAAATATCTCGACAAGACTTGCAATATGAACCAAGGAAATGTTGGCTGTGTGAGAAAGATGCCCATTATTGTGCCCGCAATCAAACGCATACGATAGAAGAATTATTACATGTCATGATGGAAGAATTGAAAACATATTATTCAGTGGTGGTTTCTTCCCTCGCGTTACAATCAGGATTAGAAGAATTACATATTGATCATAAATTTGGTTTGGTGACACAAAATAGTAATGGTTCACACCCAGATATGAACTATGAACTGATGAAAAAATCACTTGTTTCGTTATTGCCTTATTTTGAACAGATATTTTCTTTGGGATTTTCCGAGTTTGATTTCCTTGATGAGGCAATGACTCTTGGTCAAAAAGCAGAAGAAAATATGTTGCTTTCAACCAATCAAGTTAACACCTACAAGGGACTCATTTATGTTCTAGGCATTAGCGTTTATGCTTTGGGAAATTGTATTTACCGTGGATGCTCGGATTTGTTTTTGCGCATTGGGGAAATTGGAAAAGCTGTAAATGAGATGCAAAAACAAATGAAATTGGCTTTGTCTTTTGGCATTCATGCGGCTTCCTATTACCAAATCAGTGGGATTCGTGGAGAAGTTGCATCGGGACTTAAGAATGTGAAAAAAAGATATTGGAAATTACATGATTTTTCTGAAGATCATTTGCGATTGTTATTGGTAGATCTCATTTCTGAAGTCGATGATACTGTGTTGTTGAAGCGCGCAAAAAGTAAAGAAAGATATGAAGAAATCAAATCACTGTTTCACAATCTTGATAAAAACAATACCAATTGGGAAATGTTGACACAAACTTGCGTCGATGAACAGTTAAGTTTTGGTGGGAGTGCTGATTTACTGATTGTGATTTTGTTTCTCAAACATTTTTATGATCGTTACCCACTTGGCTTTTTTACAAAGTAATAATAAAAGAAACAAACGATGGCGTTTGTTTCTTTTTGTATTATTGCTGATATTGTTTGATTCCTGCTTGGAACAAATCTCCACCATGACAATCATATGTGACAATGGCGGGAAAATCGATGACTTCTAGTTCATAAATTCCTTCTGGTCCCAATTCAGGATAAGCAATTAAAGTTGCTTTTTTGATGGTTTTACTTAGAAGTGCACCAGTTCCTCCAATGGCAGATAAGTAAACAGCATGGTTTTTAACCATTTGGTTGCGAAAGAGTTCGCTTCTTTGGCCTTTTCCAATCATGACTTTGATGCCTTGTTCCATTAAAACGAGTGAATATGGATCCATGCGGTAACTTGAAGTTGGGCCAGCAGATCCAATTGCTTGATTTGGTTTGGGTGGAGTTGGCCCAACATAATAAATAATCGCATTATGAGAGGGAAACGGAAGCGGTTGTTTTTCTTCTACCAGTTTCACTAATTTCGCGTGTGCTGCATCTCTGGCTGTATAAATCGTTCCCGTAATCATGACTTCATCACCAATGTGTAGGTTTTCTATGTCGCTATCTTTCAGCGGCGTTTTCCATTTTACTATCATGTTATCACCTATATAATCCTTGTTTTGTGTCTTGCGGCATGGCATTGTAAATTGATGGCCACTGGAAGGCTAGCGATGTGAGTTGGATAATGATTGATTTTCACTGCCAGTGCCGTGATTCTACCACCAAAACCCATTGGACCAACGCCGAGTTGATTGATTGCTTGTAATAGTTCTTGTTCGAAGGCATTCATAATTGGGTCAGAGGTCACATCATTTAAATCACGCATCAAAGCTTCTTTTGCCAGAAGAGCGGCTTTTTCTAAGTTTCCGCCAATCCCAAGACCTACTATAATTGGTGGGCAAGGTTTTCCGCCTGCTTCTAAGATGGTTTTTAATACCAAAGCTTTGATTCCTTCTTTTCCATCAGCAGGGATGAGCATTTTTACAAGGCTGACATTTTCGGCTCCACCGCCTTTTGGAGCACAAGTGATTTTCACATTTTCTCCAGGTACGATTTTCACATGAATGACAGCTGGAGTATTGTCTTGCGTATTGATGCGGTTTAAAGGATGAAAAACGACCGATTTACGAAGATAGCCTTTTTCATAGGCATCTTTTACTCCCATATTTACCGCTTGTTCTAAATCGCCATCCCAAATGACTTGTTGGCCGATTTCTAAGAATACAACAACCATTCCTGTATCTTGACACATCGGAACGTGCTCGTTTCTGGCAATCTCATCGTTGATGATGATTTGATTTAACACCGATTGCCCAAGGACACTTTCTTCTTGTTTTACTGAACTTTTGATTTTTTGAAATACATCGTCACCTAAATTTGTGTTAGCGTCAAGCAACAATTCTGAAACTGTTTTTGTGACATCATAAAGATCAAGTATGCGCATAAGGTTACCTCTTTCTTGTGTTTCTTCTTGTTTCTATTATACACGAAAGCTTGTAAAATTACAAAACATTCCTTTCTGTTGCATGCTTTTAAAAGGTGTAATTTTACCCATCACAATGATAAAACGCCACTACAAGCAAAATTTAAGGCTAATATGTGTCATTATTACAACCACCCAAAAAACATTGAAGAAAATGAATTTTTGGGTTATAATAGTTAGCAGAGGATATTGCTATGAATAAAGATGCCATTGGAATCATTGACGTGGGTATGGAGTCGTTTTTTCTTCTTCCTGCCTTATCGAAAGCGTTCAAACGCGAACGATTTGTCTATATTAATGATTTAAAAAATGAACCTTATGAAGGAAAAACACCCGATGCCATCATGAGTTGTGTACAAAAGAATATCATGAGATTGCAAGAGCAAAATATAAAATTGCTCATTGTGGGTAGTGATGTCATTTGGGAATATTGTCAAACCTATTTGCAAACATTAAAGATTCCCATCATCAATATCGTGGATACTTTAATTAATTATGTTAATGAAAAGTTTGAGCAAAAAAACATTTGCTTGCTAGCAAAAAATTCGGTGCTAGAAGCCAATTTATTTCAAAAAAACATCAAATACAATCATTTGTACAGTTTGCCAAGCGATGAACTAGAAGCCATCATCAACAATAACATGACAAAAACAACCAAAGCATTTTATACTGCAAAAGTAGTTTTATTACAGTCCATCAAAAAAGATGTTGATGTTGTTGTAACCAGTTCTCCTTTTTTGAATTTGATGAAGGTTGAAATAGAGGAATATTTAAAAGGTGCAGAAATTACCAATGTTGCTGATATTTGGATTGAGAACATCAAAGCCAGTGGCATTTCTTTTCATGATAAGAAACGCGGAGGGATTGTTGTTGTGGGAAATGTTGATAAAAAAACATTCAAACAAGCCATCGTTGGCAAAGAATTTTCTTTCCAATATCGCAATCAAGAAGAACAAAAATAAGCCTTTTCTCAAAATAAACATTGTTTTTTAAATAATAGAAATTTAAAAAACTTTGTTTTTTATATAAGGCTTGTGAAAAGAGTTGGCTTGTATTATAATAGCATGTAAAAAAAAGGAAGATTTTATGCAACCTATTGCTGCAAAACAAAAGTTAATATTAGAAAGTAAGAATTTATATAAAAGCATCTTGATATTATCATTGCCGATTTTCTTAAGTAATTTTATGAAAGCATTCAATGATTTCATTGATATGTACTTTATTAGTAATTTCATTGAAGAAAATGTCAGTGAAGCAATCGCGGCTATTTCTGTTACGAATCCTGTTTTTTCCATTTCTCAAGCATTGGCGGGAGGAATGATGAGTGCTTTAGCCGCCATGATGGC
>CAZYFI010000042.1:0-11962 GCA_964646985.1 uncultured Bacteroidales bacterium | reverse complement strand
ACCTTAAAACTATCACACGATAGTGCCAATATTTTTGGATTTGTATTGATAGCAGAGGAAAAAATGTTAGGGTATGTTACCGATACGGGATTCTTCCCACTGCATTATCTTGATATATTAAAACAAGTGAATGCTTTGATTATTGAATCAAATCATGATGTAGAGATGTTGTTAGAAAGCGATCGATCAACTTATTTAAAAGAAAGAATTCTTTCACCGCTTGGGCATATGTCTAATTTTATATGTCAACAGATTCTTAGTTCTATTATTAATGACAATCATCAAGTGATATTACTTGCTCACATTAGTGAAGAATGTAATGACATAAACATTATTCAAAATGAAGTGATTGACTTGATTCCAAAAAGAGAAAATCTAGAGATTGCCATTGCGAAGCAATGGGAAGCATCCAAATTGTACGAAATATGATTTTAACGAAAGCAAGGAGAAAACCTATGAAAAAAATATTATTAGCATTATTGTTACTCTTCCTAATTACGATTGGTGTTGGCTGTAACAACGAAAACGAAAAATTACCATCCATTACAAATCCAAATTCTAATTATTTTACAGTTGTTGATGGTGGGGTTACTTATGGCACCTCAAAAGAAAGCATGTATTTACGCTTAAAGAATCAGGTTGGTTCATCAACAATGCTGGATATGATTGATACGGATTTATTAAAAGCACAAACAAAAGGATCAACCAATTATTGGGATGCTATCACAACCTCTGATATTGAAGAAGCGATTGATTTGGCAGTATTTCCTAATGGAAAAGATGATTTAACGCAAGATGAAATCACAGAAAAAGTGGATGCTCATTATAATTCCTTATTATTAAATAATGGATTGTTAAGTGAGGTAGATATTTTTGATTATTATCATTTGACACTTGCTAAGAAATTGTATGTAGAAGACATTATGCGAGCTCGTTATACTGAAACGGATTTCAAAGATACCGAATATCAAAGTTTTTATGATAACAATTACAAAGTAAGTTATTATGCTTTGATTGTTGACTATCCTACACAAAAAACATTGGATGATGCTTTGTTGCAATTGAATGTGAAAATTGTTAGTGGTGTATGGCAAAATGCAACCAGTCAAGTAGCTTTAACCGATGAAGAAGTCATGACAACATTGATTGGTTTATACAATATGAAGCACGCTTATGAAGTATCTTTATATCCAAATGAAACATTGGCACTAAAGGCCGGTGTGCATTATACCAACACAAGTTCAATTGTATTTGATTTAGATAAAATCAATGATTTGTTTTATTCTTATGCTGATTTAAATAATTATCAATATGAATTGATTGATTTGTTCAGCAAATTAAAAGACTTCCCAGAAGACAAATTTTATACCAATATTCCTAAAGTTTATAAAAATGGATCTCGTTATCTTTTGGCAGCAAGAATTGCTCAAGAACAACCAACACTAGAAAGTGTCAAAGCAGAAATCAAAGAAAAATTGATTCAAGCAGCGGTTACAACAGCAGCGATTGATGCAGAACTTATCACGCTTCGCAACAACAATGACTTGGTTATTTATGATAATATGTTAGAAACAACCTATGTTTCTTTGGTGCAAGCAGCTAAATTAACCTTTGCAACAACAAAAAAGACAAATGAATTTGTTGTGTGTAAAACCAATGTAGCATCCTATACTGCTGATGATTTGTTTGAAAAAATGAATCGCCGTTATGGAATTAATATTACTGTTGCTGAGCTTGATTATTTACGTTTGATTAACAGCTATGAATTCAATCAAATTTATAACATCAATACAAATACAGTCATTGACCAAACTGCCTGGGACGTTATTTTACAACAAGTAAAAGATGAAAAAGCCAATTTCAACAATAATGTTTATGTTGATTATGGCTATCCGAAATCTTATGGATGGACAAACTTCTTAAAAGATATTTACAGCGTGGAAAATGAACAAGAATTGGCAGAATATTATTTATATCTAGAAATTCGCGATCGCTTTACTTCTTCACTTGGTGATTTAACAGATGCAACAGAGACCTCACCACTATGGTTATTCTATCAAAACCAAATGCAAAAAATAGTGGATGATTATTATAAAGTAACTGGTGTGCATTTATTGTTGGCTGTTTATGAAGGCAGTAATATGCTTGATCCAAAAGATTGGACAGAAAATCAAATTGCTATGGCCAAAGAATTCAACCAAGCAATTATGAATTATTTAAAGACAGAAACAGGCACTTATGTTGAGAAACTACAAGCATTAGAACTGGCATATAACAAAGCGCCATTGTTTGTTGCTTCAAAACCACAAACAACTGCTGGACAAGATGTGATTCCAGGAATCAGTTATACGTTCAAAGGCATTGAGGTTTCTAAATATAAAACCGCAGGAATTACGATTTTATATCAAGATTTAGGTACTTTCGCAAATGGTGCTATGGTCGAAGGCTTCTCTAACGCCGTAAGAACAGTATGGCAAGATAATCCTTCGTCTAAAACCCCAACGGTTTATGGACTGAATCCTGTTGGCAGTACTTGGTCATACATCGTCACTGAGTTTGGTTACCACATTTATGTGAATTTAGAAAGCTTCCCATTAACAGGTTGGGAAACTGGAAAATATATTCCAACCCTTGAACACATTCAATTGTTCTTGGTAAATAACAATACAACAGCTTTGAGCGTTGCCCAAAAGAGTGCTGTTAATACATACTATTCGCCAATCAATACCGAATTAGTTGGTCAAAATAGTGTTGCCGCAACTTCTTATCTACAAATGATGGATGCAAGCATTAATTTCCATATGACTACATTTACCAATGCGGAATTCTTAAAACAGATGACAGCAAAGTATGAAACGTTTGAAACACAGTTAAAATACAAATAAGATGAATTCTCTGGTTCGCCAGAGAATTTTCATTTACCCAGTGGTTTTTATTGATAAAAGACCTATAATCAAGTATAATAAATTATTAAGAGGAAGCACATATGAGCAAATTCAAACTGCATAGTGAGTATCAACCAACCGGTGATCAACCAGAAGCAATCAAGCAAATTATTGCCAATTTGCAACAAGGCGCAAAAGAACAAACATTGCTTGGCGCAACAGGAACTGGAAAGACGTTTACGATTGCCAATGTGATTGCCGAAGTTGGCAAGAAGACATTGGTGCTTGCACACAATAAAACATTGGCTGCCCAGTTATATAGCGAACTGAAGAGCTTTTTTCCAGAAAATCGCGTGGAATATTTTATTTCTTATTATGATTATTATCAGCCTGAGGCTTATGTTGCGAAAAAAGACTTATATATTGAAAAAGATTCTGATATCAATGAAGATATCGATCAAATGCGTCATAGCACAGTCAGTTCTTTGATGGAATGTGATGATGTCATCGTGGTTGCCAGTGTATCTTGTATTTATGGCATTGGTGACCCTGAAGATTATAAAGGGAAGATATTAACGCTACGTCAAGGGCAAACATTCCGACGTGATGAATTAATGGAACGCTTGGTGAATATGCAATATGAACGCAATGATTATGACTTCAAACGCGGTTCTTTTCGAATTCGCGGAGAAGCCATTGATATCATTCCTACTTATGAAAAAGATCAAGCCATTAGGATAGAATATTTTGATGATGAAATCGAAAAAATAAAAATCATTGATACCATAACAGGAAGAGCATTGGTTGAAAAAACAATTGCTAATATTTTTCCTGCTACTTTATTCGCCATAGGAGAAGCAAAGCTTCAAGAAGCAATTAGAAGAATTAAGGCAGAACTTGCAGAAAGAATTGCAACTTTTCAAAAAGAAAACAAGTTGCTAGAAGCAGAGCGCATCAAACAAAGAACAGAATATGACATAGAAATGTTAGAAGAAGTAGGAAGTTGCAGCGGCGTAGAAAACTATTCACGGCACTTAAGTTTACGTGAAGAAGGAGAAACACCTTATACTTTGCTTGACTTTTTCTCACAAGATTTTTTACTCGTCATTGATGAATCCCATGTCACTTTGCCACAAGTACGTGGTATGTACAATGGGGATCGATCAAGAAAACAGAGTTTGGTGGATTATGGATTTCGTTTGCCATCTGCCTTAGACAATCGTCCGTTAACATTTCCTGAATTTTATAAGAAGCTAGATCAGGTGATTTATGTTAGTGCAACTCCTACTGAATATGAAAAATCTCGTAGCGTTATGGTGGTAGAACAAATCATTCGTCCTACAGGACTACTTGATCCATTGGTAGAAGTCAGACCAACAAATGGTCAAATTGATGATTTAATCAAAGAAATCAATGGAAGAATCAAAGCAAACGAGCGAGTGCTTGTACTAACCTTAACGATCAAGATGAGTGAAGACTTAACCAAGTATTTAAAAGAACTCGATTATAAAGTGGCATATTTGCATTCGGAAATCAAATCATTGGAACGAATTGAAATCATTCGTGCGCTTCGTCAAGGGAAATACGATATTTTAGTGGGGATTAATTTGTTAAGAGAAGGTCTTGATATTCCGGAAGTCTCTTTGATTGCGATTTTAGATGCTGACAAAGAAGGGTTTTTAAGAAGTGAAACCTCGTTGATTCAAACAATAGGTCGTGCTGCTCGTAATGTCAATGGAAAGGTCATCTTATACGGAGATCGTGTGACTGGGTCAATGGAAAGAGCCATTTTGGAAACATATCGTCGTCGCGCCATTCAAAATGAATATAATGAGAAAAACAATATTACGCCAAAAACAATATTCAAACACATAAGTGATCATATTGTTATCACGCGTGAAATTGAAGCCGATAAAAGCGTAGTGGATATGACCAATCTAAAAGATATGAGTAAATTAGAAAAGAAAAATTTAATCATGAAATTAGAAATGCAAATGAAAGAAGCGGCAAAAAAACTCGATTTCGAACAAGCCATGGCGCTTCGCGATATTATTTTTGAGTTAAAAGCTGATTTAAGGTAATAAAATGAAAGAAAAAGTAATTGTTGGATTATCAGGTGGTGTGGATAGTGCCGTTGCGGTCATTAACTTGTTAGAACAAGGTTATGACGTGACAGGAATTTTCATGCGTAATTGGGATTCTTCTTTGAACAATGATATTTTAGGGAATCCTCACATCTATGATGAAGTTTGTCCTCAAGAACAAGACTATATGGATGCATTGAACGTGGCTAATGCTTTGGGCATACCATTTGAACGTATTGATTTTGTACAAGAATATTGGGATCTTGTGTTCCAATATTTCTTAAATGAATATCGTAATAACCGTACTCCCAATCCTGATATTATGTGCAACAAAGAGATTAAGTTTAAAGCCTTTTTAAAAAAAGCCCTCGAACTTGGTGCTGATTATATTGCGATGGGACACTATGCAAGAACAATATTTACGCCATCTGTTCAGTTATTAAGAGGTGTTGATGCTTCCAAAGACCAAAGTTATTTTTTATGTCAGTTAACGAAAGAACAACTTGCGAAAACACTGTTTCCGATTGGGGATATGGTAAAAAAAGATGTCAGAGAGAAAGCAAAACAATATCATTTGCAGGTTGCTTCTAAAAAAGACTCAACTGGAGTTTGTTTTATTGGCGAACGGAATTTTCGCGAATTTTTAAAAAATTATTTGCCAGCAAAACCCGGATATATCAAAACATTGGATGGTGAGATTGTCGGGAATCACGAAGGAACCATGTATTATACGATAGGCCAAAGAAAAGGGCTCAAAATTGGTGGTGCTGGAGAACCTTGGTTTGTGTTAGGAAAAGAAGTCGCAACCAATACCCTTTTTGTGGGACGAGGAGACAAACAAGCATTGTTGTATTCCAACAATGCGATTGTTAGTGATGTTAATTGGCTTTTAGATGAAAAGAAAGAAGAACAATGCCTTGCGAAATTCCGTTATCGGGGAATGGATCATCCGGTGTTTCTCAAATGGATTGATGATACCACTTGTCAAGTCAGCTATCCACAAACAGCCAAAACGGTTACTCCTGGTCAAGCTGCTGTTTTTTATCATGGAGAGCAATTAATTGGTGGAGGGACCATTTCCAAGGTATATATGGATCAAGAGTTAAGACCTTATTAATAAAGATACAATTTGTTAGGGAGATTATATGGAAGAATCTTTAAATGGTGTGATTTTTAAAGTTACTTATTATAGCGAAGAAACTCATTTTGGCGTTGTAAAAGTAAAACTAGATTATCAAGATAATCGCATTGCCAAGTACAAGGCCAAATTATTTACGAACATTTTGAATGTCACAGCGAATTTTGAACGCCAGCCTTTGGTGGATGAACAATACGACTTTATTGGCGAATTCATCACGAACCAATATGGGATTCAATTCAAAGCTTCACAATGTCAGTTGCGCAATGAAAACACACTTGAAGGTGTAATCACTTTTTTGTCAAGCGAGTTATTTCCTGGGATTGGAAAAAAAACGGCAACAAAAATATTCCAAGCACTTGGTGAAGATTGCATTAGTAAAATCGAACAAGATAAAAGTGTTCTGGATCAAGTTGAGGGAATTTCCCACAACCAAAAAGAAATCATTTACGAAACGCTAAGTGATTTTCAAAAAAACAAACAAACATTGGTTGGACTTCTTGATTTGGGAATGACAATGAGAACCGCAACAAAAGTAATGCGTGTTTTGGGGACCCAAGCGTTAGATAAGATTTTAGAGAATCCCTATGCCTTAATATCTTTGCTTGAAGGATTTGGTTTTCGCAGGGCTGATAAAATAGCATTAGAAGTCGGAGTGAAGAAGGATAGTCCGATTCGTTTAAAAGCTTTGATTATGTTTTTGATTCGCCAAATTTGTTATGCAAATGGAGATACTTTTGCAGAGATGGGAAACTTATACCAAAAAGCCGCAGAAGAATTAAACCAAGAAGAAGAAATATTATCACATGATAATTTTCAAGAAACCTTAGAGGCATTGCAAAATGATCATGAAATCATCATTGATGATGAAAAAAGCATTTATGATTTGCGATTGTACCACTCGGAGATCTTATTGGCAGATCGAATTCATACTTTTTTAAACCATGAGTCTAATTTGTCTTTTTCTGATGAAGAAATAGAAAAAGCATTAAATCATGCCGCTAACATCAATAAAATAGAATATGGAGAAAAGCAAAAAGAAGCCATCAAAATGGCTTTAAAAGAACATATATCCATTATTACTGGAGGACCTGGAACCGGAAAATCAACGATAATCAAAGGATTCATCGAGTGTATTTTAAAGCTTTATCCCAACGAACAAATAAGAGAAAAAATCGCTTTGCTTGCTCCAACTGGAAGAGCAGCAAAACGATTGAAAGAATTGACGAATTATCAAGCTATGACAATTCATAAATTCTTAGGATATGAAGGCCACGGAATATATCGCTTTGGCCCACTTGCAAGGGTAGATGCGAAAATTGTCATCATTGATGAAGTTTCAATGATTGATTTAGGATTGGCAGCAAGACTTCTTGGTGCCATTGAAGATGATGTAAAAGTGGTGTTAGTTGGAGATGTTGATCAGCTTCCATCTGTTGGTCCTGGAGATGTTCTGAATGATTTGATTGGTTCTAAAGAAATCACCACGATTAGACTTACAAAGATTCATCGTCAAGCAGAAGATTCTTCCATTGTTGCCTTAGCGCACCAAATCAATACAGGAATTGTTCCTGAGGGTATTTTAGAAAGACAATCTGATCGTAATTTTATTAATATGCAAGATCAAGATATCATTCCCAATGTGCTAAAAACAGTAGAACAAGCCATGAATAAAGGGCTTGATTTGATCAAAGATATTCAGGTGTTGGTTCCGATGTATAAAGGTGAAGTAGGAATTAATGCCATCAATACTAAAATGCAAGAGCGATTCAATCCCAAACAAGGAAAAGAACTCAAACACATGAATCGCATCTTTCGTGTAAATGACAAAGTCATTCAATTGGTCAATCGAAGCGAGAAGAAAGTAATGAATGGCGATATTGGATATGTCTTAACACTCGATTTTAGCGATGATGAATTTCAAAGCTTAACGGTTATGTTTGATTTTGGTAGCGTTGTTTATAAAAAAGATGATTTAGAAGATTTAACGCATGCTTATGCGATTTCGATTCACAAGTCACAAGGCAGTGAATTTGATTGTGCGATTATTCCTTTTTCTTATCGTTATTATGTCATGCTTAAGAGAAAGTTAATTTATACTGCGATTACCAGAGCAAAAAAATATTTGATTATGATGGGAAGCATTGAAGCTTTTATTCATGGAATTGCCGGAATTGAAGCAAAAAGGCAAACGAAATTACAAGAACGGATCAAAGATCATTTGCGTTTGAACACACCTTATGAACAATTAGAGATTTCTGAATTAGAAGAAATCACACCATATGACTTTATGAAATAAAAAAAGCACGGGCGAACCGTGCTTTTGCTGTTTTATTTTGCAGGTAAGTTTACATAGTAAACTTTTGTAGCGTTGTATCCAGATTCATTAGAAATACGAACAGAATAACTTGCTCTTGTTGCAACTGTAGGTAAATTAATGATTCTTCCTGAGGCGCTGATTAAATCAGGATTGCTTGATTGGAAAGTAATGGTGTAATCTTTTAGAACTGTTCTAACCAAATATTCAGCTTGAACCATTTCTTTAAAGTAGTTCCACATTTCTGCATGTCTCATTGTCATTGGGCAATCTTTTCCACTAAAGTAGTGATGTTGCACAACGCGGTCAATCCCCAATCCTTGTTCTTCCATTAAGTAAGCAACAAGTTTTGCCAGCAATTGCCAAGTTAGGAAAACATCGCTTCCTTTGTTTACGCAGCTTTCAATACCGATGCTATTGCGATTTCCACCGCCATTGCCAATATAGTTGTAGGTTGAACTATACCAGGTATTGCCAATCCACCAGTTGCCGTTGGTACCAACAACGGTTTGAACACCTAAATTGTTGATTCTGGCTGTTGTTAAAATGGCTCCATTATTAGTAGGTGCTAAAATTTTTGATTTTTCACCATTTAAAGCATAATAGCCATCAGGGGTAATGGTAACAATTGGTTTTTCTTTGCTTGAGGCTACAATTCCAGTATCATTGTTTGTGGCATTCATAGCATATTGGCGACTACCATCACCTGCATGGTAAGCGACTTCATTGTTTGGAACGTGATGGAAAATTCCGTCATTTCCAAGTGTGTAGTGCCATGAAGTTCCACCACCACCATTGGTGACATAAGAATTATGAGCAACGGCTCCAGCAGAAGCTGCAGCGGATGCTGTATCATGAATAGTAATGTATTCTGTACTTTCTTTGATAATACCAGGACGGTTTTCTAGAGTTAAGGAAATCAAAGACTCTGTTACGTTAAGAGGTTCTGCTAAATATTTACTAACACTAGAATACATATCATAAGTGTAAGTTCCATTTGTTTCCCAACCAAATACGGTGATATTTTTAATGATTGGATTTTCTTCATGTAGCATATCAAAAATTTCAGTTGGAGTTGGTGTGACTGAGAAGGTTACTTCTGCAGTAAATGTAGTATCTTTGATGGTAGCTTTCATTGTCACTTCTCCTGGGCCCATAGGCTTAACTTTCCCTGTTTCATCAATGGTTGCAATCGCATCATTGCTTGATTCCCATAAAATTTCGCCAACTGCTCCAACAGGTAATATTTGGGCAACCAACTTGAAGTTTGAAGAAAGCGAAATGGTTGTTAAATTTATTGGTGCAATTTCAAGACCAGTGGCATCAGGAATAGAAACGGTGATTTCTAATTCCATTGTGTCAACGGTATAAAATGAAGTGATAATGACTTTTGCCACTCCACCAGCAACACCAGTTACGAGACCTTCTTGTGATACTTTTAAAATAGAAGTATCAGAAGATTCCCAAAATACAGTATTTTCAGGATTGCCTGAATCGGTTGCTGTTAGTGTAACTGATTGACCAACAAAAACCGTATTTGGACCTGTTAGAGTCAATGGTGAAACGGGAATTGGATCCTCCTTGGCTTCTACAGTTACATTGATTGTTTTTGTTATTGTGGCATAACCAGTGATGGATACAGTAATGGTTGCTTGGCCAGCAGCAAGAGCTGAAATCAACCCTGCTTGAGTAACGGTGGCGATTGCATCATTACTAGAAGTAAATACCGCTGTTAACACTTCGGGTGTGTTACCAATGGTGGCTATAATTTGTTGGGTTTCTTCTACTTTTAAGCTAACAGTTTCTGTTGAAACACTTAATGTAGGGATAATTGGATCATCTTCATCATCTGGGATTTCTGGTTCATTGCAACCAACAAACACGAAACCTAAAATGAATAAAAACAAAACAAGAAAGATTTTATTATTTTTCATATATACTCCTTTATCTTTTTCTTTATTATATCATATTAGAAAGATTTGCGAAAGTGTTTTCATAAAAAACAAATATTTTTCTCAAAGCGAAAATTGCGATTATCAAGATAATATATAAGTGGGGTAACCACGATGAGTAAAAAAGTGAAAACGATTGTCTTAGTTACATTTGTTCTTGTATTCATTATATTTGGATTCCTTGTTGCAAAACCCAAACAAACACAAGTTATTATTCCTGAAGATACAACAGATATAGAGGTTGAACACGATGTTGTAGTTGAAGTGAAAGGTGAAGTGAATCGTCCAGGACTTTATTTTTTAAACAGTAATTCTCGTGTTAATGATGCCATTATTCTTGCAGGAGGTTTTACAATACATGCCCAAACAAACACCATCAATTTGGCACTCAAAGTAAGTGATGGAATGGTTATCTTTGTTCCGAAAAACAGTGAAACAAACATAGAGAATAAAATTTCGATTAACAAAGCGACATTAAGTGAGTTAATGATGATATCCGGGATTGGGGAAGTAAAAGCAAGGAGTATCATCGCCTATCGCAACAGCAATGGTAAATTTAACAGCATCGAGGAATTATTGTATGTGGAAGGAATTTCCCAAAAATTATTTGACCAAATTAAAGATGACATCTGCATATGAAGCGTTGGTTAATAATTGGTTTTTTGTTGCGCTTATTGTAATTTTGGGATTATTGACTCTTAACCATCTTTGGATAGGAGTTTTTTTTATCATGCTTTTATTTTTTATAGGTAAGAAAAGCAAAGTTGTTTTCATTTTTGGTTTGATAGCTTTTTTGTTAATTGGGGCTTTATTTTTTCTTTATGAACAATATTATAAACCAATACCCACTCATGAAGTGAGCGGCACGGTGGTAGATATATCATCAACAGAAAAATATCAAAAAATTACGATAAAGAGCAAACTTCGTTTCTATATCATATATGATGATCAAAATACTTCCATTAAAATAGGAGATTTCATTGTCGGTACTGGTGAACCAAGTGAAGTGACTCATGAACGTATTCCTTATGGGTTTGACTATGCTGATTATTTAAAAAGACAAAAAGTAGTGGGCGTTTTATTTGTAAACGAAGTATCGGTAGTTCGTCATTTATTTCACCCTAATTTGATTGGGCAAAAAATAAAAGAACAAATAACTAGTAAATTTGATGACATAAGTGCAGGGTTTCTATTAGCAGTCATTTTAGGTGACAGCAGAGGGTTGGAAAATGAAACAATAGAATCCATCAAAGAGAACGGGATCTTGCACTTATTTGCTATTTCTGGGTTGCATATAAGCCTATTTATAGGTATGCTTGGTTCTTTGTTGCAATATATCAAAGTAGGAGAAAAAGCACAAAATCTAACTATTTTTGGGTTTTTGTTGCTTTATTTAATAATTACCAATTTTACACCATCGATTTTTCGCGCTAGTTTGATGTGGGTTTTTATGATTGTTAACAAAAAATGGAATTTAAAATTATCTTCACTTGATGGATTATGCATCTGTTTTTTAGGATTGCTCATCAGCAATCCCTATTATATGTTTCATTTGGGGTTTCAACTTAGTTTCTTAGCCACTTTTG
>CAZYFI010000041.1:0-12121 GCA_964646985.1 uncultured Bacteroidales bacterium | reverse complement strand
CTTTTTTTGCTCTTTCTATCAATCTTTTTAAAGCTGCATTACTTTCTATTTCAACGCCACCATTTTTTGCAGTTAAAAATGATGCCATCCGTGATGTATTTGGCAACGTTGTTGTCAACTATGCTTATAATGAAGCAACCCTATATGCTGATCGAAGTTCAATGGAAGAGTATGTTTTAAAACCAGTTACTTATCAAGAAACACTAAACAACCTATCTTCTTTGTATCATAAACTGGGGTTTGAACATATTGCTTTTTCTGATTTTGGTTCACAAATATATGGTTCATATGAAAAGAAAGAAACCTATTTTCGAACTGATACATTGGCATTGATTCAAGAAGCAAGCAATACATTAAGCAATTTTGATCAAGTCCTCTTAAGAAATCCTAATTTATATGGCATAGAAAAAGCAAGCGTGATAACCGATTTGCCAACATATGGAACAAACTATCAAATTGTGGGTTTGAGTGTTCCGTTTAGCCAATTAGTATTAAGCGGATTAATCGATTATAGTCCCAAAGCATTTAATTTAGATGATCGCTATGCTTTTGATTGGCACAAAATGAAAGCGATGGAAACAGCATCAAACATTAGTTTGACTTGGAGTTTTGATCCAACCATTAAATTGACAGATACAGAATATTCTTTTTATTATTCCACATATTATCAAAACTGGCTTGTGAAAACAGTTGAGTTACATCAAGAAATGAAAAATTCGCAAGTCTATGAAACCTATTTGGTAAAACATGAAATTTTAAATAGCGAAGGGTCGATTGTAAAATCAACCTATGCCAATGGGCTTGAGATTGTTTTCAATTATAGTTTGATGCCTTATGTGTATGGCTTTCAAACGATTAACCCAATGAAGTATCAAATGGTAAAGGGGGCGAATGTATGAGCAAAATCAGCGCCAAAGCGCCCATTTATGTGAGTGGCCCTCAAAGTGAGGTTCTTCGCGAAAAATTATTATCGAGAAAAAAACTTCTTGAGGAAAAACTTCAAGAAGTAACAAATCAATATGTGCAAGCAGCACAAAAGCGACAAATAAATGCGAAAGCAAGGATGGCACCCATATTTGCTCTTAGCCGGAAAATGGCAAAGATAGAATTAAAGTTGCAACGAACGAAAATCAGTTTATTAAGATTAGAAGAAGGAAAGTATTTAAAACGAAACATATTTGAAAAAATCAGTTTAGCCTTCTCACAGCTTTCCTATCACCAACAAAAGGTAGTATTTGGTGTGTTGTTCTTGCTTCCTTGGATGATAGGATTTGCGATATTTTTTGCTTTTCCACTGGGGTCTACTTTGTGGTGGAGCTTAAATAAAATGACCATTGCCACTGGTGGTGGATATACGTTTGAATTTTTTGGATTAGAAAACTATCGTGCTTTGTTTTTAAGTGAAACACTAGGTGGAGCAACCATTTCAGAAGTATTAACCACCTCTATTCTAGACATCTTAATAAACCTACCGACTATTATCATTTTCTCTTTATTTATTGCGGTATTATTAAATACAAAATTTAAAGGTCACCAATTGGTGAAAGCCATTTTCTTTATTCCTGTTGTTTATAATATGACAGTAATCAATAATACTTTGACTGGTACATTTGGACGCTTGTTTGATTCTGATCTTGACCAAACGTTTGCCTTATCAACACAATTTTCTAGTTTTTTAATGCAAGTAGGAATTGGTAATGGCTTGGTGAGCTTCTTAACCGATGCCGTTGGTCGTATTTTCACAATCGTCAATATGTCAGGAATTCAAATATTAATCTTTATTGCGGCATTGCAATCGATTCCGGTTCACTTATATGAAGCAGCAAAAGTAGAGGGTGCAACCAAGTATGAAATGTTTTGGAAAATCACCATTCCGATGATTTCTCCAATGGTGTTAACTGCAGCTGTATTTACCATTGTTGATAATTTCTCTACTTCAGAAATTATTCGCTTTATGACGGTTAATTCACAAGGTACCACAATGGCAGTGAATCAACCAGGTCTTTATTCAGCCATTTCTGTAATCTATTTCTTAGCCAATGCCCTAATCATTGTGTTATTGTTTTTGGCTTTGAGAAAGCAGGTATTCTATTATGATAAATAATGTGAAAACGAGCTTTCGTGAGAAAATGACGCATAAAGTAAAAGCATGGCAAAGCAGTTTGGTCGAACAATTAAAAAATCCAACCAAAGCTCAAGTCTTAAAAAATCGTGTGAGCGAATTTGTGATTACTATTTTTAAGTATATATTGGTTATTGGCCTTTGTTTTGTTATTTTGTATCCCTTGTTGTTGCAATTGGCCATAGCTTTTAGAGCACCAACCGATGTCAACAATCCAACGGTACTTTGGATTCCCGGAGAATTTTCTTTAAAGAATTTTGAAGTATCGCTCATTGCTCTCAATTATTGGAAAGCCTTACAAAACTCGTTTATTCTTGCTTTTGGGGTAACGATACTGCAACTTGTTTCTACATCTTTGGCGGGATATGCATTCGCAAGATTGCCCTTTAAAGGCAGTAAGTTGTTATTTGGATTAGCACTATTTACCATTATTGTTCCTCAAACGGTCATTTCCTTGCCTATATTACGCAGTGTGACCGAAATGAACTTAATTGGTAAACCAATTACCTTGTTTTTAATGGCGGGACTTGGGATGGGAATCAAATCAGGAATATTCATTTATTTATTCCGCCAGTTTTATCGAGGCATTCCAACAGAACTAGAAGAAGCTGCTTATGTTGATGGAGCAAATGTCTTTCAAGTATTTTATCGCATCATGTTGCCAAATGCACGTGGTGCCATAATAACAGTTGCCTTGTTAGCATTTGTTTGGCAATGGAATGATTATTACTTTACAACTTTGTTTGTAACAAGAAGTAATATTAACTTTATGACTTTAACAACGCAACAAGTTAGTGTATTATATGGTCTGCAACAAGCATTGACTGATGCTGGCATTTGGGGTTTAATGGGACAAGATATTACGAAAAACCCACTATTCTCATCGATGATTTTAAATACAAGTGGTATTTTAGTGATGATTCCACTTTTAGTCATGTATTTCTTTGTACAAAAATTATTTGTTTCTGGAATTGAAAGATCCGGAATTGTCGGTTAAAGAAAGGAAAAACCAATGAAAACAAAACATGTCTTTTTTATGATTATTATTTTGTGTATGGGGCTTTTGTTATCCGCTTGTAATAAGCCAGATGACGAAGATCCGATTATTACGGATCCAACAGCAACAATAACTGTAACAAATAATCAGGTTTCAATAGAAAAAAGTGCAACGCATCAAATCGTTGCCGTAGTTGCTAACACCACAGAAACACTAGAAGTTGCTTATGCTTCAAGTAATATAGCGGTTGCAACTGTATCAGATGCCGGATTAGTAACAGCTGTTGCAAAAGGATCAGCTACAATTACTGTTTCTTTGAAGTTATACCCAACCATTAAAGCAACAGTTAGTATCACGGTTACAGAAGAAGATGATCCAATTATCGTTCCTCCTGTGCCAAATATGATGGGCCAAGAGTTTATCATTATGGTGAACAAAGCATCGACTGCTGATCCTCGTAGCGAAAGCTATGTAGGAAGTTGGAAAGCCGAGAAAATTGCTTTGATTGATGCAACTGAAAAAAAATACAATGTGAAAATCGTATATAAAACATATCCATCAGATGCCGTATGGGGTGGAGGGCGAGAACGTTATATCACAACCAATTCGGTCAATAATACTCCACAAGCACACATTTATGAAATGCCTTCTTATTCGATTGCGGTTTTAGCGGAAGGTGGAGCAATTTTACCTTTAGATGCTTTAATTGAAAAATATGGCAATGAAGGATATTGGCCAGAAAAAGCTGCGTTTGGAACCGTTTTAGGAAAGCAATATGCTTACGATGATGCCTATCCACTTGTAGGCCAAGGAATTTTCTACAATGTTGATTTATTAGAAAAATATTTGGGTGCAGGAAAAGGAACGTTGCCAAGCGATTTATGGATGGAAGGCAAGTGGGACTGGCAAGCTTTTGAAGATATTTGCAACCAATTACTACCAAGTATTTCTGGATTAAATATGGAAGATGCTGCCGTCATTGGTGGACGTCCTTATAATTGGGCTTATCTTATGCTTGGTGCCAATGGTGTTCATGTGGTTTCATCAGATTTGAAATCAGAATTATCTACACAACCAGCCATTGATACTTTAACATACTTACATGAATTAGCAGCAATTCCCGGAATGTGGGAATATGAAAGTGCCGCCCTATCAAATGCAACTTGCCCTCAATTTAAAGCTGGAAACATTGCGTTCCATAATGGCGAACCTTATTGGATGTATGATTCTACAAAATGGCTTGGTTATACGTTTAATATGGGATTTGTTCCTTATCCAGTTGGACCAAACGTTTCTTCAAATTTAAGTAATTATTATATTAATGAAGTCTATGGAAAAACAAGTTATTTGGTTTCTTCGTCATATTCATTAGATTTGGTGCCACCAGGATATGAAAATATTGCTTTTCATGAAGAAAGTATTTTCCGTATTTGGTCTGACATACAATATTTCCCTGAAATTGATCCAGAAACTGGATATGTATCAACAGATGCGATTGTGGAAGAATGGGCTTTTAATACTTTAGAATTGTATTATAGCGATGCCAATGATTATGTTTCGATTGAAGCACACAAACAAATTATGTTTAAAGGCTACCCTGATTATTTCTATAGTCTATATTGGGCAAGAAGTCAAGACGCTAACAAATCATTTATGTTAGAAATTCAAACAGCGATTTTAAGCGGAGCGATTCGTGACGAAATGATTGATTTAACTGCAAGAATTCATCAAGAATTCTTGGACACCTATATTAATTTAGGATTAACTGCTGATCATTATCAATAATCTTCAACCCTTCGCCCATGGCGAAGATGCGATGGGTGAAGGAAAGGATTTTTTATGAAAAAAATAAGTTTATTCTTAATCATACTTCTCGTTTTTGTCTTGATTGGTTGTAAGCAAGATTATAAAGAAATGCTAGAAGCCATAATGCAAACAATCGAAGTTCCATCGGTGGTTGTAGAAGACCTTGATTTATTTGATTCTTATACCGATGGCACCTATAGTGCCAACGCTTCTTGGCAATCGACCAATGAAGGAGTCATCACCAATGATGGAAAGATTACAGTTCAAAAAGAAGATGTCAATGCGATTTTGATATTGCGACTCAGTTTAAATGATGATAGCATCGTGAAACAATTTCCGGTAGTTGTGAAAGGAAAGGAAAGCCAATTGCAAGAGATATTAAATTCCATCATCATACCAAGTGAAGTAACAGGAAATCTTGATTTACAAACATCCTATACGCTAAATCATATGACAGCGACGGCAGTATGGCAAACCACAGCTTCCAAAGTCATTACCAAGGAAGGCATTGTTACTCCAAGTGTAAGTGATCAAAGTGCAACACTCATATTGGAATTAACATATGAAGATGTAACTGTTATGAAACAATACGATGTAGTGGTAAAAGGAAATGAAGATTTCTTAATCTTGTATGCTATTTTTAACAGCCAAGTGAACTTCACAACCTATTCTTTATCCAATAATATTACATTGCCATCGAGTTATTCGATAGAAGATAAAACAGCAACAGCGGTTTGGGAATCAAGCAATGAAAGTGCATTAAGCAAAACAGGAATCATTCATCAAAGTGATCGTGCAGTAACGGTTGTTTTAACTTTGACCTTGACTTATAATCAAGCAAGTCGTGTTGACCATTTTACGTTTACTGTTTTACAAGATCCTGAATCAGAACCAGTTAATTATTGGCACTTGACCGATGTTTATACAAATCCGATTGTTGGAGAAGCACTAGATCCAGTTACTCCTGGATGTTTTCAAGGAGCAATTTATCGAAAAGTGGTATCGAGTAAAGATTACTGGTTGGGGATTGAAGCATTAATTACGATTCCAGAATTTATCCCTGATCCTGAAAGATTTGATGATTCACGACTCAGTTATTATTTAGACAATAATTCGCTTTATATGGGTGGACATGCTAATTATGAAAGTGATGTTGGTTTGGGATGGTCAATTGGGTATGAAAACAATTTAGGAACTAAAATATCAAGAAGTGGCATTGCTTTTCGGCCATTTTGGCGTTATATTACCAAAAAAGAAGAATGCACAAACAACAATTGTTACCGCAATGCAAATGTTTCTGATTTTGAATATTATTATTATCCTGGAGACAAAATTCGCATGAGTGTCTTTAGTCCTGAACCAGGATATTTGCAAATGCGCATTGAACTAATTGAGCTAACACAACACGTGAAGTATGCGAATGCAAGGCAAGCTTACAATTTGGGAACAGATTTTAATCGTATTTTTACAACCCCAGTTTTTCCTTCTGAAGGGATGGGGTTGGTTAAATCAGAGTTCAAGCGCGTTGTTGCCATTGATCAAGTGGCAAACGAAGGCAAACCAACCATCAATACAAATGCGAAAGTATTAAATGCCATTTGGCATGAAGTTTATTTGTATCGTCGTATCAATGAAATAATTTATAAAGTTCCTATGACCGAATCAAGAAGCGCACAAATGCGTTGCCCATTAGGGAGTAACGTCAATGGCGACTTTACGAATACTTTTTATATTAACACAGTAGGTGTCGATGTGAATTTAGGTGGAGAAGTAATCACAATTAATCCAAACAATGGGACGGGAAGATTGTATAATTTGTTTGCTTTACCAACAAAAAAAGAAGACGAAAAGGAAATCTAACCATCATGATTCAACCATTCGCTTTTTCTCTATATCAAGAATGGTTTTTAAATCGGTGGAATCATGAATTTAAGAATGATTTCCCCCTTTCTTTTAGAATCATCCAAGAAAAAATAATGGAATCAAATGATGTTTGTACAACTTATTGCTTTGGCTGTTTTCATCATGATGTACTATTGGGAATCATTGTGCTCAAGCATTTTAATGATAGGGATATTTCTAGTGATTTAAATATTTCGCTCATTTTTGTAGAACAAATGCATCGAAACCAAGGCATTGGAAAAAGTTTGATTCAACATGCTATTCAATTTGCCCACCAACATGGTTTTTCAAAGATCATTGTGGGTGCTGATTATAACTGTTTGTTTAGTGGTGTTTTTATCTGTCATAACAGAGAAACACACCGATTCTTTCTAAATAATGGTTTTACAAAATTATATAAAAATGTCAATCTGATTGCGAATAAAGCTCCAGAGGTTTTACTTCACCAAAGCAAGTTTCACATTGTAACACAAGAACAAGAAAAACAAGCCATCCTTACCTTAATTCAAAATTATTTTTCCAAGCGATGGTATTTGGATGTGTGTAATGCATCACCAAATGAATTGATTGCTTGTTATGATGAAAATTTGATTGGATTTCTACGTATGAACCATATGGGTGCGTTGCGTTTATCCAACAGTTTAAATTTACATTCTAAGTATGAAAATCTTGGTGGAATCGGACCACTGGGTATGATTCCTTCCAAACAAAAGATGGGTTATGGAAAACAAATGGTACGGTTCGCCTTATCTCAATTGTTTCAGATGGGGTGTAGCGATGTCATTGTTGACTGGACTGGTTTAGTTGATTTCTATAAAAGCTGTGGATTTCACAGCGTTAGTCAAGAATATATTATTTATCAATATAATCTATTTTCAGGAGGTAGCGTTATATGAGTGTTGTCCCAATTTATCAAATCATTGAAAAAGATTTGCGAGTTGCTATTTTGGAAGGGAAGTTAAAACAAGGAGATCTTGTTCCAAGTGAAACCGAGCTTGCAAGCAAATATCAAGTTACAAGAATGACCGTCCGCCAAGCTATAAATAATTTGTTGGTTGATGGTTTTATCTATCGCCATAAAGGGCGTGGGACATTTGTTACTTTTAATAAAAAAGAAGTAGATCGAGAAGAAAAACCTTTCTTTTCCTTTGCCAATGAAATGAAGGGAATCGATGCACCGATTAGCACTACCGTTTTGAAGTTTGAAAAAAGCACGGCAGATGAAATCATTGCCATGCGGTTACAATTAAAAATAGGCGATCCTATCTATTATGTAGAGCGTCTTCGCCATGCCAATCAAGTTCCTCTTGCTTATGAGCGTGTTTATCTACCAATGAATATGTATGATTCGATTACGAGTGATAATTTTCTTGGGTCGTTTTATGACTATGTACAAAACGAATTAAATTGGAAAATTAAAAACTGTGTGCGAGCAATTGAAGCAAGAAGTCTCGCAAAGAATGTTGCAGAATTGTTGCGACAAAAAGAAGGTGAACCGGCATTATATATGAGTAGTGTAACCTACTTAGATAACGGAAGAGCATTTGTATATACCCGATGCTATTTCCATGCTGAGCATTTCCGTTTCAAACACAATTTCTCAAGAGCTGAAAGTGTATGATGGAACAAACAAAAGATTTGTTTTGCGATTATCAATGGATCAATCCCTTACATGAAAGAAACATGATGATTTATGGCTTTAACTGGATCAAACAAGACCAAATATATCGTCGTTTGCCTTTATCTTCGTTTGAGGAAATCAAAAAAGTGTGTCCTTTGATCAATGATTTGGCCGATAAAACCTCGGGAGGACAAATTCATTTTGTGACTGATTCAGATTCCGTTGCTATTTACGCAAAAATCAAAGGAAGAGCACAACTTGCTGGCATGACTGCTGTTGCATGTGGTGGATTTGATTGTTATGTCGGAAAAAGCTATCAAGATTTGAAGTTTTATAATACTGCTCGCTTTGATATCAATACCAATGAATACAAAACCATTGTTTTTGAAAATGAACCCAACTTAAAATATGTTGTTATCAATTTTCCTGTTTATGGCGGAGTCGAACACTTAGAAATTGGTGTAAAAGCAAGTAGTATCATAAAGAAACCAGAAGCACTTGATTCAAAAAGAATTGTCATTTATGGGACTTCCATTACTCAAGGGGCATGTGCAAGTAGACCTGGCCTCACGTTCACAAACATTCTTAGTCGAAGATTGCACAAAGAGTTCTTAAATTTTGGATTTTCTGGAAATGCATTTGGAGAAATTGAATTGGCAAGATTAATTGCTAGCATTTCGGATGTTTCTTTGTTTATTTTAGATTATGAAGCGAATGGCGGAACAAATGGGAAATTAGCATTGACATTAGAAGCGTTTATACAAGAAATCAGAAAGCATCACCCTAAGACACCCATTGCCGTGTTATCACGAATCAAATATTTATTTGATGACATTCACGCTGAAATGGGAAAAAAGCGGGAAACCATTCGCGCGTTTCAAGAAGATTTGGTGAAGCGTTTGAAAAAAAACGACCCAAATATATGGTATATCAATGGATCGTTATTATTAGGTAAGGATTATTCTGAATATACCATTGATAGTATTCATCCTAATGATTTAGGATTTATGAAAATTGCTGATGGCTTAGAAAAAGCCATTGTAAAGATTGAAAGGGGATCTCTATGAATAAATTATTATCAAAATTAAAATCTAAAAAAATGTGTTTGATTGCTAGCCTTCCAGAAAATTCATATGAATTAGCTAAAATTGCATGGGAAGCAGGAGTCGATGCCATTAAGGTACATATTAATGTATCTTTGCATCGAGCAAGTCAAAATCATTTTGGTTCACTTGATGAAAACAAGGAAATATTTAAAAAAATTATTGCTGATTCCCCTGTTCCCGTTGGAATTGTTGCTGGCGAACAAGGATTCGCTGCAGAGGCGGTGGTTGATGAAATTGTAAAAATGGGATTTGATTTCATTTCCTTGTATGGACATCACACGCCCCCTACACTGGTGATGCGCGAAGATATCAACAATTTTCTAGCATTAAATTCAAGTTATTCTTTTGAAGAAATGCGTATTATTGCCAATTCGTTTGTTGCCGATATATTAGAATTATCGATTGTTGCTCCAGAAAATTATGGAGAACGTTTGTCAGCCAGAGAACTTGCAAAGTATGAATATATTGCTTCCATATCTGATAAACCTGCAGTTGTTCCAACGCAAAAGGTAATCTATCCATCCGATGTGATTGCTTTATACAAAACAGGTGTAAAAGCGGTTATGGTTGGTGCCATTTCTATGGGAAAAGAAAAAGAATCCATTAAAAACACATTACAGGCATTTAGAAATGAGATTGATAAGTTGTGAAAATAACCGTAATTCCTTTAGATAGCCGACCTTGTAATACCGTTTGGCTTTCTGATCTGGCAGCCATTGCAAGATTAACTGTTACGATTTATCCAAGAGAATTGTGCGGAACTTTATTGGCAGGTGCCAATTTTGATCAAATGATGACTTGGCTAGATAAAGAAGTTGTAGACAGCGATTATCTTATCATCTCAGCAGATGGTTTGTGCAGTGGTGGTTTGGTTCAAGCAAGACTTGGTCTCATTAATCATGAAGAAATCATGGCCAAATTGCAAGTGTTTCGATCGTATAAACAAGCAAACCCACGTTTAAAAATTTATGTCTTTGATACCATTATGCGAACAACTATTACGACACTGAGCAAAGAAACAGATAAATATTGGGGGTTAATGAATGAATATTCACGCCTTGTTGGTCGCTGTCATTTCTTTTCTGATAAAGACGAAGCAAAGCGATTAGAAGAAGTGAAAAAAATCATTCCTAATGAAATCATTGAAACATATCATCGAGGGAGAAGAAAAAAACACGAACTCAACAAATTTTTCTTACAATTAACGAAAGAACAAGTTGTTGATTATATGATTCTTTTGCAAGAAGATTCGATGCCATATGGAGTACAAAAGATAGAACAAGAGATTTTACAAAGCATCATTAATGAGAACAAACTTGATGATGTTGTGAAGTTTTATAACGGAACCGATGAAGGTGGTGTGGTTTTATTAGGAAAAATTATCTTAAAAACAATTCATAAAAAACCTAAGTTATATGTCCATTTACCTTACAAAAATGCATTAAATAAAGTTATGTTATTTGAAGATCAATTATTTTCCTATAACTTACATCACATGATGGATACATTAGGATTTGAAGCTTGTAGTGATGAAACCAAAAGCGATTTTATTCTTTCCATTTATGTAGAAGAGCGAAATGAAAATTTAGACACCAATAGTATTAAACCAATTATTCCTTTAAAAAATGAAATATATTATCACTATGTCAAAGAACTCAATCAATTTTTAAGTGGGAATAAGCCGGTTGCTTTTGTGGATTTATTATTTCCTAATGGTGGCTCCATTGATTTGTTGCAAGATGTTTGTTTTCACAAACTTCAGGTTTATTCAGCTTGGAACACTGCATCGAATGCCATGGGGTCGGCTCTTTGCGAGATTGCCGCCAAAACAGCAAATCCTCATCATCATTCGTTGAAGTTTAGGAACGAACGTTTTTTAGATGATTGTCTTTATCAATATGTGGTAAGAAGAATTGTGAATGAAAAATATGTACAACAAGATGTTAATGTCTATAATTTAGGCGAACATAGCGAAGAAGTATTACAAGAAATTATAAAATTAATGCATCAATATGATGGCTTTTTAGGAAAGCATCGGTATCGTGTTTCTTTACCTTGGAAACGGACCTTTGAAGCAGAGATAGAAATCGAGGAATCGTATGGAATATGATGTAATTGTGTGTGGGGCAGGTCCTAGTGGCATGGTTGCGGCGATTAGTGCCAAAAGAAATCATGCGAATGTGTTATTGGTAGAAACATCAGGATTACTTGGTGGCAATAGTGTATTATCATTGGTTGGCCCTTGGATGACCTTTCATAATCATCAAAATCAGATTATTAGAGGAATTGGTGCTGAGATTGTAGAAAAGCTACAAGAACGTGGTTTTAGTTTAGGGCACATTGAGGACCCCATTGGCTTTGCTGACTCTATTACTCCAGTTGAAGTAGAAGGAATCAAAGAAGTTTATTTTGATTACATTCGTGAAGAAGGCATTGACTTGCTTTTACATGCTTTCGTTTGTAATGTAATCAAAGACCAAAACACCATAAAAGGAGTTCAAGTCGCAACAAAAAGCGGGTTTCTTGATTTGTATGGAAAAAACATAATTGATGCAACTGGTGATGGG
>CAZYFI010000040.1:0-12329 GCA_964646985.1 uncultured Bacteroidales bacterium | reverse complement strand
GTGAGTTGTGATGTTTATGAACAAGCCAATCATGTTTCTAATTTGGTGTTTTCAGTTAACAGCTTAAACGATGCTAGAATTTTATCAAAATATGATTTTTCACGTCTTGTGAAACTACACATACAAATAGATACAGGGATGAATCGTTTGGGATTTACTAGTATTGAGGAATTTACTCAAGCACTTCATTTGCTTAAGCAAAATTCTCAATTGTATTTAGAGGGGTTATATACACACTTTTCTTCTAGCAATTCTCGCACAAAACAAGAAAGGTTTTTTTTGCCTTATATGAATATTCATCCTTTTCCTATTGTTCATTGTGCGGCTTCTTCCACTTATGAGTATTCGCAAATCGGAAATTTTGTTCGTGTTGGATTGGATTTATATGGAGATGGTTCTAAACCATTTTTATCTCAGTCTGTTAGCGTAGGATGTTATCCACTTGCCGTTAATTTTATAAAAAAAGGTGAAACCATTGGATATCAAGAAGCATATACAGCAAAAGAAGATATGTTTGTTGCTGTTTTGCCTATTGGTTATTACAATGGATTTAGGCGAAGCTTAAGCGGAATAGAAGTAATTGCCAATAATCGTCGCTATCAAACCGTGGGAATTGTTTGTATGAATCATTTGTTTGTTAGTGTCGACGAAAGCATTGATGTCAATACCCATTTCACCATTTTATCACCAGACTTAAGTGTTTATGAACTGGCAAAATATCTCAATACTACACCGCATGAAATCTTGTGTATGCTCAATATTGACAATAAAATATATGTTGAGTAAACCTGTTTTATTACAAGATTTTTGGTTTCATTATCGTCATCTTGCGAGAAGCCTAAACAAAGAAGAACAAGCCATTAAAAACATTATTTGTGGCTTGATGAATCTAACTCCTACCGCTTTTTATTTATCATTTCATGCTGGTATAGAAGAAGAAATAAAATCAAAACTTGAAACCGCCATTAACCGTTATTTGTATCAAAATGAACCAGTTCAATATATCTTAAATATGGCTTATTTTTATGGTTTAAAGTTGTATGTCAATAAAAATGTTTTAATTCCAAGACCAGAAACAGAAGAATTGGTAGAGATCGTTATCAAAAACAATCAAGTAAAAAATCCAATTATTGTAGACATTGGCACAGGAAGCGGGGCCATTGCTTTGGCTTTAAAAAAGCATATTCCCGATTCCGTTGTTTATGCTACAGATATTTCGATAGAAGCGCTTGATGTAGCTAGGAGAAATGCCAAAGAGTTGTCCCTTGATGTTTCGTTTCTATTGGGTGATTTATTTGCTGCTTTTGATAAGAAGGCGAATATGATTGTTTCTAATCCGCCGTATATTGATCTAAGCGAAGAGGTTGAAAGCATTGTAAAAGACAATGAACCTCATTTGGCATTATATGCACAACAAAAAGGGTTGTTTTATTACGAGGCAATTCTTAGCCAAGCAAAGGTCTATCTTGAAACACAATTTTTGCTGGCTTTTGAGATACCTATGGATAAAGATGAGCAGTTACTTGAAATAGCCAATCGCTATTTCTTTGGTTGCGATATCACGATATTAAAAGATTTGACGAATCGCTCAAGAATTCTATTAATAAAATCCAAATAGAGGAAATATGAAAATTTTTATTTTGCTTACATTTTTATTGAATCTTTCATTTGCTTTAGACTTCACAAATGCATTTGATTTAGAAGTTCAAAACGCATATGAAAAATATCAAGTATATGATGAGTACGAAAACCCTTATTATTCCTTAAAGGTGATTTATGGACTTGTCAATGATGAAATTCGTTATGGAATTTGTTTTTTTAGCATGCAAGCAAAAGAATATTCTATGGTCATCGTCTATCAAGGACAACAATATACTCTACCATCTAACAAAAGAGGAGATGTTTCTGTAGTGGCTTTGGCTTTGAAAGCATCAGAAACATTTTCGCTTGAAGTATACGATCAAGCAAAACAATATCAATCTTCAAGTGTTTTTCAAAATATTAGCGTAATCACAAAAGAAGATTTTCTCAATTTGAGCAACCTTGAAACGGGATTCAATCAAGGAACAAAAACAACCAAACTTAGTTTTATTCAATCTTGGTCTTCATTGTCGGTGTTTTATTATGGATTACTAGGTGTATTTGGGATTTGTGCTTTGGTTTTAATCATATTTTACTGGCGTAAAAAAGGATTCTTCGATGATGCAATTCGCCAAGATGTATCAGAACCACAAATTTTACCTTTGATGAATACTCAAGAACAACCAACCAGTGATGAATTTGAAGAATTTGTCCAACCAACAAACAATGAGTTTGAAGGATTTGAACAACCACAAAACCATAAAGCGCTTTATCATCATGAGTGGCAAGAAGAAGAGCCAAGTAACTTTGATATCAAAGCTCATTTAGAAGCATTGGGCTTTTTAGTTAATTATCATATGCTTTTGGAACATGAAAAATTTATGATTATGAAAGAATTAATTCATCTCCGTGATCAAAAACAAATCACTCAAGATGAGTATTTAGAAGAGGTAAGTCATCTGTGGAAAAACTAAGTGCTCAAGCGCTTTGTAAATTAAACAAAGAGCAATTGACTGGAAAAATCATTTGTTTTCCTACTGATACCGTTTATGGCGTTGGCGCTCTTTTTGATGACCAAAAAGCAATCCAAAAAATTTATTCTATGAAAAAGCGCGATGCAGGAAAACCCTTGGTTAATTTGTGCTCATCTGTTTCACAAATCAACCAAATCATAACTCATATTGATGAACATGCTTTAGAATTGATGCGTAAATATTGGCCGGGGGCTTTAACGATTATTTTATGTGAGAAGGAAAAATCCATTTCTTTTCGTATGCCCAATAGTGAAATTGCCTTAGCTTTGTTACATCGCTTTTCACTTCTTGCTACAACCTCAGTAAACGAAAGTGGTGAAAAAGAATTAAACACATTAGCGGATATTGAATCAGTTTTTGGTCATATTATTGATTACTTTGTTACTGATGAAGCAACATTTTCCTCTGTTCCCTCCACTGTTGTAAAAGTATGTGAAGGAAACATTCAAATATTAAGACAAGGGCAAATCAAGATTAACTAAAAAATCACGCAGGTGATTTTTTTATTTATTTTTGATTTTATCTAGAAAAAACATCATCATTATGGTATAATTTCAAATTAGAGGTGAAGTTATGGTTGTTAGTATTGCTTGTGATCATGGTGGCTTTTTATTAAAAACGCAACTCATCGAACGATTAAAAGCGATGAATTATGAAATCATCGATCGTGGTTGCTTTGATGAAAGCCGAGTTGATTATCCCACATATGCGAAATTCGTATGTCAAGATGTTGTTAACAAACAAGTTCCTTTTGGGATTTTAATCTGTACAACAGGAATTGGCATGTCTATTTATGCGAATAAATGGCGTGGCATTCGTGCTGCATTGGTAACCAACCTTGAGAGTGCTCATTTGACGCGCCAGCACAATAATAGCAATATTATTACTATGGGGGCTCGTTTCACCGCAATCAATGACGCTGTTGCTTATGTGGATGCCTTTATCAATGAAACATTTGAAGGCGGAAGACATGAAAAACGCGTCTGTATGATAAGTGATAAGGAGAATGAACAATGAACGGAAAACTAGTCGTTTTTAACCATCCACTCATGCATCACAAATTATCTTTAATCCGTGATGAAAAAACAGGAACCAAAGATTTTCGCCAAACTGTTTCTGAAATTGGAACATTGATGGCTTATGAAGTAACTAGAGATTTACCAACCACACAAGTTCAGATAAAAACACCGGTTGGTGTGGCACAATCCTATATGCTTGCGAAAGAAGTGGTGATTGTTCCTATTTTAAGAGCCGGATTAGGGATGGTAGATGGTATTACTGCTTTGATACCAACGGCCAAAGTTGGTCACATTGGATTATATCGTGATGAAGTTACGATGCAACCACATCAGTATTATGCGAAATTTCCTATGGTCATTAAAGATGCTGTTGTATTAATTGTAGATCCAATGCTTGCTACTGGTGGAAGCGTTTCTAAAGCAATTGGGTTAATCAAACAAACAGGAGCTACCAATATCAGTTATGTGGGAATTGTTGCGGCACCTGAAGGAATCAAACGCATTCAAGAAGACCATCCAGATGTTAACATTTTTGTTGCTGTTATTGATGAAAAATTAAATGAACATGGATATATTGTGCCTGGATTAGGAGATTGTGGCGATCGCCTATATGGGACAAGATAAAAACTGGAGTTTTCCAGTTTTTATTTTTGAATAATTTTTTGCGCAATTTTTCATTGTTTTTATTCAATAATAATAGTATAATGGTCACATAGGTATGTGAAGGTGGATTCATGATTAAGAAAAAAATAGCAAAAGCAATTACATTGGTTCTTTTAGACATTGCAATTGTTTTTTTAATTTATTTTTTGGGAATGGAATTTATTGTCCGTGACTATTCCTATGTTGAATGGACTCTGGTTTCTATTTTAGCCATTATGGTGGCGATTAAAATCACCGTTTACTTTTTTTTCAAATTATATAATTTTATTTTTGAACATGTTGGTGCTACGGAATTTATGAGAATCGTGGTTGCCGTTTCGATTTCCAACGTCATTGTATTTTTCGTTTTGTTATTTTCAAAATATGCAGCAATAGAATGGTATTTATTTTTCTATTCTACTCCTTTAGAAATCTTGTTAATGACTTTTTTCCGTTTTTATCGAAGAATAAGAAGACGGATTATCAACTCATCTATTTTAGGATCGCAACAAAAATACATTAATACGATTATTATCGGGGCTGGTTCAGCAGGAAGAATTGCATTAGAAGAAATAGAAAAAAATGTTAATTTGCATAATAAGGTCGTATTACTAGTCGATGATGATCCAAATAAATTCGGCAATCAAATGCGGGGTGTTGATGTTGATGGGCCAATCGCCAACACGCCACAATTTATTGAAAAATACCATGTTCGCGAAGTCATTATTGCCATTGCAAGTTTAAATAAAGCCAGATTGAGTGAAATTATTGAACTTGTTTCCACAAAACAAGTTAAAATCAAGCGTCTTCCACTCATGCTGGAAGATTCAGATGAAGATCAAAGAAAAATAATTGATGTAAAAATCGAGGACTTGTTGAACCGTGGAGTCATCCAATTAGATAATGAAGGATTAAGCGATCTCATTTCAGATAAAGTCGTATTGGTTACTGGTGGTGGTGGGTCTATTGGCTCGGAATTAACAGAACAAATTCTTACTTATCGTCCTAAAACATTGATTATTTTTGACATATACGAAAATACAACTTATGAAACACAAGTGAATCTCACAAAACGGATTCACAATGAAAAATTACCAACCGAACTTATGGTGCTAATTGGTAGCGTTTATAATGATGTTCGTTTGGAGAGTGTGTTTTCCCAATATAAACCGCAATTGGTTTTTCACGCAGCTGCGTATAAACATGTTCCGCTGATGGAAGATAGTGCAGTAGAGGCCGTCAGAACGAATATTTTAGGAACTTATAATGTTTCAGCACTTTCTGATAAGTATCATGTAGAAAAAATGATTTTAATTTCAAGTGATAAAGCCGTTAGGCCAACCAATGTAATGGGTGCCACAAAAGCGGTTTGCGAACGCATTGTTCAGTATTTTGATTCCAAGAGTCAAACAAATTATTCTGCAGTTAGGTTTGGTAACGTTCTTGGGAGTCATGGTAGTGTTGTACCACTTTTTAAAAAACAAATTGAAGAAGGTGGGCCAGTTACCATCACGCACCCGGAAATTACACGTTTCTTTATGACCATTCCTGAAGCTGTTAGTTTGATTTTACAATCAGCTGTTTATGCCAATGGTGGAGAAATCTTTATTCTAGATATGGGAGAACCAGTTAGGATTGTTGATTTGGCTGACAAAATGATTCGCTTATGTGGTCTTGTACCAAACGAAGACATCAAGATTGAGTTTGTTGGACTTCGTCCTGGTGAAAAGCTTTATGAAGAACTGCTTTTGGATGTTTCTCGCCATCAAAAAACAGCGAATGATAAAATCTTTATTGAAAACAAACAATCCATTAGCCAAATCGAAGAGTTTATGGCAAAAGTTCGAGAGAATTTAGATTGTGTTGATAACGAAAAGATTAAAGAACTTGTTCAAAGTTTAATCAAAGCTTATAAAATTGATCACAATAATCACAATCATTAAAAAAAGGATGGAACCATCCTTTTTTTGTTCATAAATTGCATTGGCTTTTTATTCATGATATAATGAAATAACATAAGGAGACAATTATGAAGATTTATACACGTACTGGAGATGAACTAACAACAAGTGTTGTATCAAAACGCGTTTATAAAAATGATGAATTGGTGGAATGCTTAGGAACAGTAGATGAATTGCAAGCTCATTTGATGCTTTGCACACATTATGTAGCATCTGATACGAAAGAAGTACTAGAAAATTTAGCACAAAGCTTGTTTGCCTTTAGTGCTGATTTGTTGCAATACCAAAAGAAACGAATTTCTAACAAAGAAGTTTTGCAATTAGAACACCTGATTGATGAATACTCGCAAAAGTTGACGATTCAAACAAAGTTTTTACTACCTGGGACAACGGTTGCCAATGCGCAAGTTCATATTTCTAGAACAATTGCTAGAAGATTAGAAAGAAGGTTGGTTGCTTTGGCTTTAATCAAAGAGGTAGACAAAGATTTGCTAGCCTACTTAAATCGTTTATCGGATTTATTATATGTGATTGCTAGGAGTGAAGAATAAATGACAGATGATTTTTTACTGATGGGATATTTGTTCGTTTTTTTAGGTTTGATTCCCATTATTTTTAAAGCGCTTCTGGCACTTAATTTTTCCGAATTGTTTCAAAGGCAATCAACTTGGCAAATTAAGTTTTTATTGGGAATCCTCAGTGTTGTTTTGGCTTTTCTTGTTGCTTTTTCCATTTTAACAACATTTGAAACCATACGAGCTTTGTTTTAGAAATAAATAATCTTCCGAATTTTCGGAAGATTATTTTTTTAAATCAATGGTTCGTGATTGCCAAGCGACCAACAAAGCCAAAATGATGACAACAATTCCAAGCATTGGTAATATTTTTGTTAACAAATCAGGCATTAAGAAAAACAAACTTGTTTGTTCGCGCAAGAATAAAGCAATTCGATTAAAAAAGATGCCCAAAAACAACAAACATAAGACATATAACATTCTTCGACCATTGCGAAAGCGTCTTAATGTTAAACTACATAAGTTAGCAAAGAAAAACACAGCAAGATGAATTATGAAAACCGTAATGTAGGTGCTAAAAGCAAGATACAAAAACGGATTGGTATAAACCATAGGAATTCCATTTAAGGTTTCTTTTGTTTGACTGATTGCGAAGCCCAAACCCAAGAAAATGGCTGTTTGGATGAAGGCGTTAAAAAAGCCAAAGGCAAAACTACTTAAGAAAAAGCCCAATCTACTGGTTTTTAAATTCAGATAATGGTCGCATAAATGATTATATTCATAATAACCAAGGAAAAAAGTAAAGAGAAAGCCAAAACTAAGGAAGAAAATCGTATATAGATAAAAGATACCTTGATTGTTAAGCAAAAACACTACAACAGCAGTGGATAAAACAGCAATTAAGAAAGCCAATAAGTATACTTTACGATAAGAGTAAATATGTAATTTGAAAGGTTGTAATAAGTTCATATTATATTCCTTTCATTTCGCGCAAATTAATCAAATATATGAAGACTTTTTGAATGGGAACTTCAGATATTTTTACCAAATATTTTTGGTATTTGCGAATTTCATCTTTTGTTAGCTTTTTACGAATGCAAACAGTTAAATTATTGTCTCTTTCTTCTACTCCGATGACTTTTATTCCCGTAATCAATGATTTTAGCACTTCTGTTTTACCACTTAAGTACTTAAAACTGTTTTTAATTTCATCGGTTGTAAAATTCTCAAACAATCTACCTTTGTCTAAGAACAACACTTTATTGACTATGGATTCGATTTCATCAATATAATCAGTAGATAAGATTAAAGTTCTTGGATATCTTGTATGATGCTCATAAACAAAATTAAAGAAGTCATAACGATCTTTGGCATCGACATCATCGAGTGGGTTTTCAAAAACAGTGATGTTTGCTCTACTGGCCAACCCTAATATGCCGAGTAAAAGTTCCTTTTTGTTAGGAGGAAGGGTATAATAAAGCATTTTTGTTTTGATTTGAAAGAACTCCATTAGTTCGTATGCATAACCATTGTCCCATTTTGGATAAAAAGAAGCCATCAATTGGCAAATTTCCTTGATAGAAAGGTGTCCAGGAAAGCTCATTTTTTTCGAAATAAAGCATATTCGCTTTGCCATAACCGGATTATTGTATAAAGTCTTTCCATCTAAAAAAATTTGCCCCTCATTTGGCTTTGTTTTTGTAGAAATGAGGTTCAAAAGTGTTTCTTTTCCGGAATCACTTTTCCCAATAATGGCATAAATTTGATTATCGAGAAAATTATAATTGAAATTGATAACGGAAGGATGTTTTCGATATAATTTTGTGACGTTTTCACAAACCAATACACTCATAATTATCGTCTTCCTTCTTTAAATTTGATAGTTAAAGTATACACTGAAAATCGATATAAATCAATGAAATAGTTTCATTCCCGAACGAAATACCCAACCTTTTCATAAAAAAAACACCCTAATTTCACAATTTAGGGTGAGCTTGAAAAATCGCTTTAAAGGACAGCGCCTCTAGGAGTGTCTATTTATTCGTCTTGAGGCTTAAAATGAATTACAAGGGAAATTTAAGCGGTTTTATGGGTGAATAAAGTGGGGTTCACAAATCAAACCTCAATTTTATTGATTTGGATTGTATTTTTTGTGAAATCAATTAATTGCGAAGAGAGTTGCGCAAATTCAACTTCTGGTAGTTTGATGAATAAATGAATCTTGGTATCAAAATCACGATTGATTTCTTCGTATTTTTCCACCATTTTTTGGATTTGATTCATGTAAAAATAATCAAATTGTAAGTGGACTATGATGTAAGCAATCAAAGGGGTTATTTGTGCTAAATCAAGGGCTTTTACCACACTAGAGCCATAAGCTCTAATGAGACCTCCTGCACCTAGTTTGATTCCTCCATAATAACGGGTCACAACAGCTAAAATATTGGTTAGTTCATGTCGATTTAGCATGGAAAATATGACACTTCCAGCGGTATTAGTTGGTTCACCATCATCAGAATACTTTGATATGGCTTGATTTTCGCCAATGATGTAAGCATAACAATGATGTGTTGCATCTATGTGATGTGTTTTGATTGCTTTTAGTTTGTTTTTTGCTTCTTCAACCGTAGATACATTCATTACTTCACAAATGAATCGACTTTTATTGATGGTTTGTTCAAAAACAACAGCATTATTTATAATATTCATATTTTCACCTAATTTATTATAACTAAAATCTTTCTATAATAAAAGAAAAATGATGGATTATTCAAAAAAGCAATAATAAAATGATAGTTTTTTTCTTTGTTTTATTGTATAATGAATTATAAACATAATTATAAGTAAAGGAGTTTCTTTTTGTGGTTAATATGGATCAATTTTTAGATAAAGGAAAAGAAGTATTAAAAATATTAATTAATAATGGCTGCGAAGCGTATTTAATTGGTGATGTTGTTTATAACACCATTATGCAAAATCCAATTTTTGAAGTAGAAATAACCACCAATGCTACTCCCGATATGGTAAAGGGAATTTTTTCTCTTGCAAAAGTGGAACCAGAAGCTGAAGGTAGAGTTAGGCTGTTTTATAATGGATATGAATTTGTTATTTCTACATTTCGGGTTGCTGAAAAGCATCGCGATAATCGCGTTCCTTTAAGAGTTCATTATTCAAAAGATTTGCATGATGAATTAGCATGCCGTGATTTTACAATTTCAGCAATTGCCATGAGCCATGCTGGAAAATTAACAGATGCCTACAAAGGGTTTGAAGATATTCAGAAAAAACGCATCAAAACCATTGGCAACCCACGTGTTCGCTTTCAAGAAGAACCTTTATTAATGCTAAAAGCATTAAGGATGATTAGTGAATTAGGCTTTAAAGTTCATTCAAAAACTGCATCTGCAATGCGTGCCAAAGCGAAATCATTGGCAAAATTATCTGTTGGTGCATTTATTGTTGAATTAAAACGCATTTATTCTGGTAAATATTTTAAGAAAGCCTTAAGAGTCATGGTTGATTCTTCGATTCATCGCTACTTGCCAATGATTGGAAAAGAATTCAAACGTTTAGAGAATCACTATAAAGTACTAGCAATCGATTTGTTTTTAGGATGTGCTTTTACTCGTAATGGTGCTTTCCACAAAGATTGGGAAGATTTGGCACAAGATCCAGTTCAATTGCAAAAAGTAGTTGAATTGGCTATCGCAACTCCTAAAAGCAAATATGATAATATGATTTTATATACTTATGGGTTACAAACTTGTTTGGATGCTAATATGATTAATACGCTGATTGGAAAAGCAAAAAACCGTCAAAAACAAATCAAAAAAGAATATGCTTTGTTACCAATAACAATGATTGATGAATTAAAATTCCGCGAAAAAGATATCTTAGAATTAACAACAAATCAAGCTGGAGATTATGCCACTCAAATTGAAGACAATATGATTAGAAAAGTATTGAAAAAAGAGCTGACAAATGATTATGATACTTTAAAGATTTTCGCAATTAATTCTTTGCGAGAAATGGGTATTTTGCCTTCTCTTGCAAGTGGTGAGCAACCATATCGTGAAGAAATTGAACCTGTGAAAGCATATTTGCATGTAGAACCAGTGATGCAACCTTCTTTAGAAAAAACGCAAGAACAAAGTGAAAAACAACCAGAAATGAAATCAGAATACAAACCAGAGCCAGTTTTCTCTCAAGAACAACAACGAATTGCTCAAGAACTCAAACAATCAGAGCCAATTATGCAAAGTTATACTGAGTTAAAGATTGACCAAATTGAACGTAAGATTTATGAACAAGAAAAACGCCTTCAAGAAAAAGATGCAAAGATTAAAGAATTAGAACGTCAAGCATTGGCCTTAAAATTAGATCAAGATGTGAATAGTTTGGTTGGACAAAATTTAGAGTTGTTGAAAGATATGAACTATATAGATAAAAACAGCGAAAAAGTAATGATGTCAAAAGAACTTCGTGAAGTATACAAGAGCTTAATTACGAACGCTGATCCAAAATATCGCCAATTAAAAGAGGATAAGAATGACAAAGAAAATTAAGGATTTTGCCGCAGGAGACAAAGCGACGCTGTTTTTACGCTTTTCTGATATTCAAATCAAAAAAACAAATGCCAATGCTGATTATGCAACAATGCTTGGTTTTGATGGAACAGATTTGATTGAAGTAAAAATGTGGTCGTTTAATGAAGAAAAAAAACAAACATTAAAAAACGGCGAAATATATGAAGCATCTGGAACGATGAAGGATTATCAAGGAAAAATGCAATTCAGTGTTACTGATTTTCGCTTGGCCCAAGAATCAGAAATTGTTCGTGAAGATTTCTATGAATATGCAAAACTAGATGAAGAAACGCTTAAGACAGAAATTGTCAATTATGTCAATAAAATAGACAATGAAATTGTGAAATCAATTGTTTTTCGATTGTTAAAAAAGTACTTTCTTGATTACTTTTTGTTTCCGGCTGCAATGAGTATGCATCATAATTATTATTCTGGGTTGGCATATCATGTTTATTCTATGCTAAAAGTCAGTGATGCGTATTTGGATATATATCCATACTTAAATCGTAGTTTGGTTTATGGTGGCATTATTTTACATGATTTAGGTAAACTAGTAGAATTAAGTGGTCCGAAAGGAACTTCATATACAAAAATTGGTAATTTATTAGGTCACATAACCATCGGTGCAAATTTGCTTCATGAAGTGGCAAATGAATTAAACGTCCTTGAGTCTGATGAATATATTAGTTTATCACATTTGATTATATCTCATCATGGGTATATGGAATATGGATCGCCAAAAGAGCCTTTGATTGCTGAAGCTGCACTTCTTTATATGTTGGATTTTGCTGATTCTCGTTTGGCTTCTTTGGAAAAAGAAGTAACAAATACGGTGAAAGGGGAATATACAAATCCCATCTTAGCTTTTGATCGAAAGGCATTTTACGTGCCAAAACTGTAAAAAACGAGTCCATTTACTTGGACTTTTTTTATTGATGAAAGAAAAACATATTAACAACTAGACTTTGAAATGTTTCTATGATATAATAGT
>CAZYFI010000039.1:0-12562 GCA_964646985.1 uncultured Bacteroidales bacterium | reverse complement strand
GGGTCATCAATGGAACAAAAACAACCTACAAAGCAAGTGGGGACTCTGTTGCTCCCATTGTTTTAACGGTTACGTTTGATCCTTTAGGCGGTACAATGCCAGAAGGAGCGCCTTTGGTATTAGAGAATGTAGAAAAAGGCTCTTCTCTCACTTTACCAATCCCAACCATGCAAGGATTTATATTTGAAGGTTGGTGGACTGGTGACACCATCAATGATGGTCGATTTACCAATGCTACTCCTGTAACAAAAAATATCACATTATATGCAAGATGGGATCAAGACTATGATCTCATTTCAGATTTCTTCGATATTACACGCTCACACAACTTCACTGTTGATTCAAGCATTGATGCTGATGTTACAATGGGGTTAATGCAAGCAAATTATCAAAACAGCATGAACTTTAAGATTTATGAAGAAGCTGGTACGATTTATACCTATGAAAAACAACTATCTCAAGAAACAATGATGGGAAGTCTTGAACCAGAGTTTTCTGATTATTATGAAGGTTTCTATGTATATGACGAACAAATGTGGTATGCACTAGAAAAATATAGTCTTGATGAACCTTGGCATATTTCAAGTGAATACGGCTATTATGAAGAAGTCAACTATTTTGAATTCTTAGATATCTATCGTTTTGTAAAACGTATTGATGCTAACATTTATGATTATCCAATTACCAAAGCTGAACTAAAAGAATTGCTATGGAATATGGATATTGAAATAGGTGATGCAGCCATCAATTCATCCAATGTGTATTTAGACCTTGATTTGATGAAATTGGTAATAACCTTTAACGCTAGTGGTGATGGCTTTGATTCGCCAGAACCAATGACAATTGATTGTGTCATTTCGTTTACCATTACCAATCCTGGGCTAACAACGATTGAACTTCCTTTGGCTGACACCAAAGTAGCAGCAATTGCTATGATTGATGAAATCGCTGCTAACAAAGAACAAATCAATTTCGCAAAACCTGAATCTGTTTTAGCATTCAACAATTTAGTATTGGAAGCAAAAACAACATTGAATAATGCAACAACGATATTCCAAATCATCGATGCTTTACATTTATATACTCCAAAACTACATATGTTTGAATTTGAAATTGACCCTCTTGCACAAGTTAAGTTCTTCCGCATTCAAGAAATGGAACAACTTTTAATGGAACGTTCCCCTATGGCTACTGCAGATAGTCTCATTCAAATGACCGATTTATTTAACAACTATTCTGCACTCATCCAATCAGCCATTAATTTTGAACAAATTGATATTCTATTCAATGAATACGTTGTGAAACTTGATGAAAAATATGTTATTGATCAAGAAAAGATGGCATTACAAGAACACATAAATGAAATGAATAATATTTTTGGATTCTACATGCAAAGCTTAGGTCAATTCTTTGCCAGCGAATCTGATTATCAAACTTTCGCAAATGTGTACTATAATTACCAAAACCTAATCCAAAAAGCAACTACGATTGCAGAAGTAGATAGTTTATTTGATGAAGCAATTGTTGCTTTAAAAGCTCTTCCAACATTCTGGAAACCTGACTTTTCTGCTTTGCTGGGAAATATGACAATGATGATTGCCGATTTAATGAATAACCTAGCACCGGCATTAGGCGAAGACTCTCCAATCTATGACCAAGGAAAAGCTTTGATTGACCATTTGAAAACACAATTAACTCCATTATTGGTTGTTGATGAATTTAGAATTGGTTATTTGGCTTTAGAAGCGAGTGCTCTTGTTGCAGTCAGGACATTTACTTTAGAACACTTACTCAATATCAAAGAAGAGTTTGCGGCAATTATTGTGAGTGAACAACTTGCAGAACTAAACAATTTATATGATGCCTTTGTAATTGATGCAAATCAGGCTGAAGATTTCTGGGAATTTGGCGATCTTCTTAACGACTTTAGATCTGAATGTCAACAATTTGCCATTGATGAATTGCTTGAAACAATTCGAAACTTAAAACAAAACTTAATATTCGAATTTGAATGGTTCTCAAAAACTGCTTCTGCTGACAGCATTATTACGATGCAAGCGGTTGTTGATCAATATTTACCATTAATTGGTGCTTCCACAACAGTGGAAGAAGCTGAACTCACTTATCAATCTGGTTTCCAAGCGCTTGAAGCCGCTTATGTTTTAGACCCTGCCAAAGCAGCTTTCATGCAAGCCCAACAAGATGCAACAAATACCATCGATGATTGGCTTTGGTATTTTGAAAAGTTATTAACTCCTGAAACAATGGATATGATTTATCCAATTTCAGACGCTATGGTAGATTCCATTATGAAAGCCACAACCATCTCTGAAGTAGAAGCTATTTCTGCTGATTGGCTTGTGAAAATTCAATTAATGGGCTTAACCGCTGGTGAATATCCATTATCGTTGATGAAACAAGACATCATGGGAAATGCTAATTGGTTATATGGAGAAATCATTGATACCATAGATCCACTACCAGTCAACTTTGAAGCCGACTATGGTGCTTTTAAAGTATTCGTTGAGACTACCATTGATATCATTCAACTTTATATTCAAGCTGATTTGTATTTTGATGGTCTTGAAGATTTATTAACCCAAGCAACAATTCAACAATATAAAGTATGGCTTGAAGAAGTTTTTGTACAATGTCAATCACAAGCATTTGATAGTGATTTACCACTGATTCAAACAAAGTATGATGAGGCCTTCGCTATCATTAACAGCACTGATGAACAATGGGAAGCAGAAAACGCTTATTATGTATTCTGGGATTTCTGCAATAATTTGCCAAAAGATCCTATTAAGATTCAACGTGTGCAGTTTATTAACAATGTTAGAGAGTCTCTAGAAATGTATCTCGAAACAGCAACTTCCGAAAGTGCGACAAATATGATTGCTGTGTTTGATGCCTATGTATTAGAGATGGCAACTTTAACAGATATGAATCTCATGCAAACTGCTACTAGCATTGCGTTAGACCATATTCACGATGCATTTGTTCCTGATCCAGCAAAGATTCTACTAGCCCAAACAAAGATTGATTGTTTAAATAAATTAAATGAATTTGTTTGGAAATATGTCAGTTTGGTTGCAAAAGACCCTTCTTATACAAACGAAATAATGAATATCATTTATATGAACGAACACATGATATTTGAAGCATCAACAGTGGAATCCGTCCTTCAAGTTTGTACTGACATCATGAATATGATTGATAAACCATTTGAAGTAGATCCAAATAAGGTTGAACCTTATCGCGAGCAAATTTTGGTATTTATCAATGAAGATTACTATAATGCTAGGAACCAATTTGAAGATATTCCTCAACCAATGATATCATCTTTCTTTGATGCAATAGAAGCTGTCGGTATTGCTTTAACACCAAAAGATATGTTTGATGTTTATACTAATTATACAAGCACTTTGAACCAACAAAATTATGCTTTCTTCCAAATGGAAGTATTAGATTATGCTCTAGAAGTAAAAGAAATATTTACCAGTATTATAGTTGATGAAAGCATTCCTGAAATTGAACCTGCTTATTTGGTTTGTGTGAACGCCATCAACAATGCAATTGTTATCGGTGATATGTTCTTTGCTATTTCAACATTTGAAAGTTACCTTGACACATTACCAACCGATGCCTTAAAAGAACAATTATATGAAGCACAAAGAGATTTAATCAATTTCTCTTTCAATCAAATTCATGATGCAACTGACGCGAGTGTAGCAGCAATCGAAGCTTATGTTGATGCAACTCTTCCACTTATTGCCGCTTGTACAACAAGCGAAGATGCATACACGATTGTATATGATGCTTTTGAAGAAATCATTGGCTTATACGTCCGTGATTATGCAAAATACAATTTACAAGTTATGAAATATGATTTCTTTAACAGTTTAGATAGATTTGTATACATGTATTTTAACTTCTTCTATATTAACTGGAATGACTATATTCCTGTCCGTAATATTTCTGACAGTTATACATCGCAAATCAATCTTGCAACTTCAATCGACATGGCAACAAATTTGTATAATGAAGCCATGAACAAACTTCTCGCTTATGAGTTTGAACTCGATCTTGAACAACTTGAGCCATTTAGAGAAAACTTAATCAATGACTTAATAGATGAATACTATTACAGATCAAGTTGGATTTATAACATCCCACTTACTTTAACCCAATTATTCACGGATGGAAAAACCGCATTGGAAACTGCATCTTCTCCTTTGGGCATTTTCCAAGCATTTGAACTATACTTGAAGCAGTTGAATTTGGCTATTTTAGCTCAAATGAAAGTTGAACAACTTGCCGCAATCACCAATCAATATAACTACTATAAACAAGTGCTTGTAGATGAAGATCTTCCTACATTGGAATTAATCTATGCTGAAGTGGTAGCTGAATTTGATCTTTGTATTGATGCCAATTCCTTAGATTTCGCAAGCCGTGATTTCTATGAATTTGTTGATTATCCAAACATTGATCCATTTAAGAGTAATGTTTACCTACATTGTGAATATTTGACTGAAGATTTAGCAGAATTATCACTTGATGCAACCGATGCAAGCATCGTATCCATGAAAGCCATTTATGAAACCCATTTAAGCAACATTAAAAACGCTACAGATGAAGCTGGAATTTATGCGGCTTATTACGCTGGGTATGATGCCTTACTGGCAGCTTATGAACAAGATCCAGCGAAAAAGGCTTTGATTGATGCAAAAGATGCTGCCACATATTACATTTGGGATTACACTTCCTTTGTAGAAGGATTTGTTGCTAATTGGAATCTTCATCATGATATGAATGCAAAAGCAGCAGATTATGAATTATTAATTAATAATGCTACTACAGTTGAAGAAATCGATTTGTTAAAAGGACAAGCAATCACAGCAATCAAATCCATTGAAGTAATTGACCAAGAAGCATTTGAAGAATACCGAACTGATATCATTGCTTGGATGGATGCTGATTATGCAAGCATTTCTGAGCCTACACAAGAACAAACTGATTCTTACAATACCATTCGTAATTTCAATTTAACTGTTGTAGCTCATCCATATGCGCTTAGAAATAATTACAATTTATTTCTTGAAGCAATGTTCCCTACCGTATGATTCAACATTTAGAACCGGTTTATCCGGTTCTTTTTTTTTGACAATGTTTTCTTTTTGGTATATAATTCACACAAGGTAGGTAAAATGCCATGAACAAAAATTTACGAATCTTAATGGTCGGTGCTGGAGCCATTGGTGGCAATACAGCAGCATTTTTATCAATGGCTGGTTATGATGTCACAATTGTTGCCAATCGTGAAGAAGTTGCTGAACAAATAAGAACCAAAGGGATAAAAATCTCTGGTGTGTTAGGAAACCACGAAGTTGTAATGAAAGCTGTTGCGAAAGTTCCAGAACTAAAAGGATTATTTGATGTTGTATTCATTGCAACGAAAGCTTATGACATGCCTAAGGTTGCGAAAAGGTTGCTCGCTAACATCCATGAAAAATCATTGGTTGTTTCGATGCAAAATGGAATTTGTACCGATGATTTGGCCGCCATTGTTGGTGCTTCTCGTACGGTTGGCTGTGTGATTGGATTTGGTGCAACCATGTTAGAACGAGGAAGTTTATTGATTACTAGCCATGGGGATTTTATTATTGGCAGTATTGAGAAAGAACACAAACCAAGTTTATTGGTTGTGCAAGAAATGCTAAACAAAGTGTTTCCTACCACAATTTCTAATCATATATTTGAAGAACTTTACTCAAAACTGATTATCAATTCTTGCATTACATCTCTAGGAGCCATTTGTGGATTAAAACTAGGAGAAATGTTGAAAATCAAAAAAGCGAGCGCTATTTTTATGGGAATCATAAAAGAAGCAATGAATGTTGCGAAAAGCTTAAACATTCACGTTCCTCCTTATGCAGGTAAGCTCAATTATTACAAACTCATTGATGATAAAACAACATGGAGTCGTTTTAAAGCCAATTTGGTTATTAGCATTGTTGGACACAAGTATCGCAATTTGAAATCATCGAGTCTACAATCACTAGAACGTGGTCAATTGACTGAGATTGATTACTTCAACGGTTACATTGTCAGAAAAGCAGATTCCATTGGCATTGATGTACCAATCAATCGGCAATTGGTTTCTATGATTAAGCAAATTGAAGCCAAGCAATTGGCAATTTCGTTGTCTAATTTAGATGACATCAAAATATAAAAATGAGCAATCATTGATTGCTCATTTTTTATTTGTTTTGATATTGCAATTGATACAATTTATAATATTGTCCGCGTTTTTTCAACAGTTCTTGGTGATTGCCTTGTTCTATGATTACACCTTTTTGTAAAACAATAATATTGTCAGCATGCTGAATCGTAGACAAACGATGCGCCACAACAAGCATCGTTCCAACACTCATCATCTTTTCTAATGAATCTTGAATTAACACCTCTGTTTCGGTATCAATGTTTGCTGTTGCTTCATCTAAAATCATAACCTTAGGTTTGTGTGCCATCGTTCTTGCAAAAGAGAGCAATTGCCTTTGTCCTGAGGAGAAATTGTTTCCTCGCTCTCGTACTTCTTCTTGATATTTATTAGGCAGTTGATTGATAAACTTATCAGCATTCACATATTCACAAGCTTTTTTTACATCAAGTTCTGATATACTATCTTCACGCATTTTGATGTTAGATTCAATGGTGCCACTGAACAAAAATACATCTTGTAACATTTGGCCGATTTTCGAACGAAGTGATGAAATCTTGATTTTTTTGATATCGACTCCATCAATTAAAATTTGGCCTTTTTGGATGTCATAATTTCGAACAATCAAAGATAAGATGGTTGTTTTTCCACTGCCAGTTGCTCCAACAAAAGCTACTGTTTCATTGGCATTGATTTTAAAGGATACATCTTTTAATATCCATTCATCTGGTAAATAACTAAACCAAACATGCTTGAATTCAATTTCGCCTTTTACGTCTTCTAGTTCGATTGCATCTTCGTCATCTACTATCTCAGGTGTTTTATCTAACACTTCAAAAATTTTCTCAGAAGCAGCAAAGGCGGATTGCAATATGTTGAATTGTTCTGCAAGTTGCTGTATTGGATTAAACAAGCGATCAACATATTGATGAAAAATGATGATGACTTCAAAGGTTAATCCTGCTTGTAAAATAACATTATTACTTCCAAACCATAATATTAATATCACAGTAGAAATATATAAAACATAGATTGCTGGTCTAAATATACCAAAAATAAAAATTTGTTTGATAGAACTCTTTTTTAATTGATCATTTTTTGTTTGAAATTCATGATATTTCTTTGGTTCTTGGTTGAACACTTGGGTGATTTTCATTCCTGAAATGTTCTCCGATAAAAAGGCATTTACGCTAGCAACATTGCTTCTTACTTCTCGATATGCTTCGCGCGAATATTTACGAAACACAAAAGAAACAACTATAATAATGGGACATATGGCCAGAACATAAAGGCTTAATGTTACATCAACAAAAAACATTGCCACCAATACGCCGACAATCGTAAAGGAATCTTTCAACAAATTAATAATCACACTTGTGTACATTTCATTTAGTGTGTTGGTATCATTCGTCACCCGAGTTACTAGTTTCCCTACAGGAACACTGTTAATTTGAGAAATGGAATATTTCTCAATGTGAGTGAAAACTTGTTCTCGCACTTCATAAATGATTTTTTGCCCAGCTTTTTGCAATGTCATCGCTTGATGAAATTGCACAATAAACATAAAAATGAGTAAGATACCATAAATAATCACGATCCATATGACTTTTTGATAATCAATGGCATCGCTTCCCAATATCTTTGATGCTGTTCCAATTAAAATTGGCAATGCTAAATCAATGCCAACAGCAAATACCATTAATAAAATAGCAATCACAAAAGCTTTCTTATGGTTTTTTGCATAACTCATTAATCGTCTAATGATTTTTTTATCGGTTAAATTAACTTTGATTGGTTGCTCATCCATTAATTTCACCTCCAACTTCATCTTCAAGACGTTGTAAATCGACAATTTGTTTGTACATTTCGCTTGACTTCATCAGTTCTTCATGCGTTCCAAAAGCAATCAATTTTCCCTCATCGATTAGGGCAATTTTGTCCATCGATTGAATGGTTGAAACACGATGAGCAATGAGAATGGTTGTTTTTCCTTGCCGTATTTTCCTTATATTATTTAAAATCATTTCTTCCGTTTTTGTATCAACAGCAGAAACAGAATCATCTAAAATTAAGATTGGTGCATCTTTTACCAATGCTCTTGCTATTGACGTTCTTTGCTTTTGACCACCAGAAATCGTAACTCCACGTTCACCTAAGATGGTTTGGTAGCCTTCTTTAAACTCCGAAACATTTCCATCTAAATCAGCCATTTTTGCTGCTTCCACAATCGTTTCATTGTCAACTTGTTCAAAGGCAAACCCGATGTTGTTTTCAATCGTATCTGAGAATAAGAAATTATCTTGAGGAACATAAGCGATTGCATCACGAACTTGTTTAAACGGTAGGCGCATGATATCCAAATCATCAATTAAAATTTGCTCAGGTTGTAAATTATACAAACGCAATAGTAAATCAACCAATGTGGTTTTTCCACTTCCAGTTCTACCAATAATACCAATTTTTTCTCCAGCTTGAATCGTTAAGTTGATATCTTCTAACACCAATTTTTCTGATTCTGGATATTGAAAAGATAAATGTTGAAACGTGATTTTTCCTTTGATTTCATTTACTTCAATGAAATCATCATCTTTAATTTCAATGGTTTCATTTAGCAATGCATCGATTCTTTTTAAAGAAGCGGATGCTTGACTACGCAAATTAATCAATTGAGCAATCGCCATCATTGGCCATGTTAATGTGCCAAAATAAGAAATATACTTGGTTAAATCACCAACAGTAAAATATAACGTTTGGTTTACTTGTGCTTGGTAAACCAAATATCCACCATACCCCATAATAATAACAATAATCGAAGCAATCAATGCACCAATTAATGTCTGTAGTAAAACAGCAGATTTTACAAACTCTAAATTACGGTCTTGGTTATCTTTGTTAATCTTTGAAAAAGCAAGCAATTCTTTGGCTTCCTTCACAAATGCCTTCACAACCGTAATCCCCGAAATGGATTCTTGGGCAAAATCAGACATATTGGCGAACGCTTTTTGCCTTGCCGCAAATTTTTTGCTCATATGCTTCCCAATCACTCTTCCTGATAAGGCTAGTAAAAGAAGGGGGATAGCTGAAATCAGTGTTAATTTAATGTCCATGCGCCACATTTTTGTAAAAGCCAATATTCCTAAAAAGATGGCATCAATCAGCATGATGGTTCCTTGGCCAAATGTAGCCCGAATGGTTTGCAAGTCGTTGGTATAAAGTGCCATTAAGGCACCTGTTTTATGACGTTGATAATAATTCTGTGACAACTTTAGGGAATGTTGGAACATTCTTGCTCGTAAATCGGTCTCAATTCTGATGCCATTTCCGAAAATACAAATACGCCATAAAAATCTCCCAACAAACATAATTGCCACAATCACCATCATTTCTTTCATGAAATCAGTGAGTTCTAGTTTTGTGAGCGTTTCATAACGTAAGCCATCTATTATTTTTCCGATAATATTAGGGATATTCAATTGGTAGATATCAACAGCAATTAAGGCTGCAATCCCAATCAAAAAATAAATGCCATATTTCCAATAATATCGATTTACATTTTTGCCAAAAATCATATGGTACCTCTATCTTCGAATAGTTATTATACCATAAACTCAAGACTAGGTAAAGTGTTATTCTCTCATCACATAAAGAAAGAGATTTCTTTATTTTTCCTGTCTTTGTTGGTATAATGAATATATCTAATGGAGCGTTTTTATGGAAAACAAAAATAATGTGTTGTTATATCAAAAATTAAGTGTTGGTGATTATGATGTTTATCGTCATGAAAGTGATGATACGATTCCCAACATTGGCATCATTCATGCAAAAAAAGCTTCTGTTTTGTTTTATCCACATCCCGAAATATTTAAAATTTCTATCAACTTTAAACAATATTTACAAGCTGAAGAATCCATTAAATATGTTATTGTTAGCCCTTCCGATATATTAAACAAAGTCGTGATTGATCAATTACAATTTCAATTCCCCGATGTTGTTTTTCTTAGTGATGCTCAAACGGCAAAAAAATGGCTTATCGTTCATAAAACTTTGCCATTTAAAATAATAGAAAATAAAATGTTGATAAAACTAGATGATGAGCATCATTTACGAATCATTAGCGTCCCGTTCATTCCCTTCCATAATGCATTTATTGTATATGATGAACAAGCAAAAGTCCTTATTAGTGATATTTTGTTTTCTCATTTAAACGATCCTAATAACCTCAAATCATTTTTAGCTTATCACGAACAAGTGATACCAAGCAGTGATTTTTTACGTCCTGTGATGCAAATTGTGAAAAAACTAAAACCTGAAGTCATCATCCCTGCTTTTGGCAAGGCAATGATGAAAGACGATGTTGCTTTCGCAATCAATCAGCTTTTTGATTTTACTTTTTATAATTCCAATTATATTGTAAGAAAAGCAGGAAAAAACCGAAGAACATATAATTATCTCAATTTATGCAATCAAGTTTTGATTCAACTAAAAAACATTTATTCTGCCCAAGAAGTGCTGGCAATTTTTCAAAACACAAACATAAAAGTAGATCCAATTTCTTTGGAAATCATGAGTGCCCCCTATACCAATTTTAAATTATGGCATTATTTATTCGATATCATTTATGATCAAAAGGGTGGGGCTTGGCTTGCAGTGTTAGAAAAGACAGTGAACAAACTCAATCGCCTGTATCACATCAATAAACCAACGGTTTATAAATCATCTTTGGTGACATCAACATTTGAAAACATTCAATTGCAATCACAAGTATCTTCTTTGCAAGAACGATACAATCAAATTTCCGAGAACTTAAGTCGGTGCCCTATCACAAAAGCTTACAATGAAACGTTTCTCAAAAATTACTTAAAAAATATAACCGAGCAACTCACCAACACAAAATCAGATGAAGATCACTCTCTTTTGTTTGTAGATATTGACAACATCCGCAAACTTAATATGCTTTACTCAAAAGAAATAGGCGATGAAACTCTTCGTAATTTATATTATTTGTTAAACCAATTAAAAGCAGAAGGTCAAACGATATTCAAGCGAAATGGTCCCGGGTTTGTGGTATTGTGTCAAGATTGTGATTATCAAAAAAGCCTAAGCCTTGCCAATCATATTAGAAACAATATTGAAATGTCGGATTCCTTTGTAGAGAAAATTACCGTCAGTGTGGCCATTTCTCGCCTTCATGAGTTTTCTCAAGGCGAAAGAAGCGATGAATCCATCGCTGATTTGTGGTTTAACCGCGGGGAATCAAGAATCAAAATTGCTGCTTCCAAAGGGTCCAATCTCATCATTGATGAAAAATCAAAGAACATCTCTTTGTCCGTCGGCAAAATCATCATCATTGATACCGATGAAATCATTCACAACGTTCTTAGCGTTGCGTTTAAAAACCTAAACTATGAAGTGTTGATTGCAAAAGACGGCCTAAGTGCTTTAGAGATCATTCAAAACGAAAAAATCAACATGATTATATGTGAAAAAAACATCCCAAAACTTGATGGTTTTCAAATTAAATCAAGGTTAAACGAAAATATAGAAACACAAACCGTTCCTTTCATTCTCACAACGTTTAATAAAAATAAGGAAATCGTCACCACTGCAAACAGTCTTGGCATTGACTTTATCTTAACAAAACCAGTGATTGTAGAAGAAGTGATGGGTTTGGTGAAGCGCTTAACAAGTAAAAGAGTGATCCTATGATGTTACCGTTAGATTACATTTTATTTATTTTATATGCTTTGTTGTTGTTGGTTTTGTTCATTGTTTTATTGATTTTTTTCAATAAAATAAAACTGCGTTTTAACTTATGGCAATCAAGCAAAATCAAAACCTATTTAATTGATCGCTATATGAATAAAAAGCCTGTAAAAAAACATTTCCCAAAACACAAGCTCACAAATGAATTTATTAATATATGCGAACAAACGTTGCTTGAACCTGTTTTAAGAAAAGAAATCATTGATGATTTTCACACACTGAATATTGTCAAGTATTATATTGTGCATTTAAATTCTTTCAACCCCAACAAAAGAAAGTTTTCCGCCCATTATTTGGGGTTTTTTGAATCAAAAGAAGCCTTAGATGCCATTAAAAATCGTTTATTAATAGAGAAAAACAATAGTGTAAAATTGTATTTATTGAATGCCTTGAAAAATCATTTAGATGACTATATTGATATTGCTATTAACAGTTTGGTCCATGCCGATGAGTTTTATCGCCAACGTGCAATCGCAATCATCAAACACTATCACAACACTTTTTCTCTTAGTCTGCAAGCATCCAACGCTTTAAATCCTTTACTGTCTGAAGTTTGAATCATAAGAATGATAA
>CAZYFI010000038.1:0-12608 GCA_964646985.1 uncultured Bacteroidales bacterium | reverse complement strand
GTAATGGTTTGTGTTTTTGTCTTTGTGGCATCAATTGTTGATGTCATCGTTAATGTTGCTGTACCAACAGCTACAGCAGTAATTAAGCCAGTTTCACTGACAGTGAAAATTGCAGAATCACCGCTTGTATAAGCGATTGCTTTTTGATCTGCATTGATTCCACTTGTATAGATTTGTCCATAAATAGATCCAACACCACCAACAACATATTTACTTGGTCCTCTAAAACTAATACTAGTAGGAGCACCATAAATCACAACTTCTTGTGTTGCTAAAACAGTTTCATCACTTTCAGATTTGGCTGTGACGACAACAGTTCCTTCTTTCACAGGAGTTAAGACACCCGCTTCCGAAATCGTTGCAATCTCAGGATCGCTTGTAGACCAAACGATTGTTTTATTCGATGCATTATTAGGTCCAGCCGTTGCGGTAAACGTCGAAGTTAATCCCATCGTTCCTTTGCTTGGTCCTTCTAAAACAACTTCAGTTACAGGATAGATGATTTCATTCCATTTTGCATATAATTTTGCATCGACTGCCGCTTGGGTAACGGCTGTTCCAGAGAAATCAGAAGCAGTAAACCAACCACCAAAATTAAAATCAGGTTTTCCAGGGACAGGAAGTTCCTCTCCTAATGGAACAGATACGGTAGTGGTTACAGCACCTGAGGCAGCAGGGTAAACTTTCATTGTTCCCGTGATTGGACCTGGTTCAAGTCCAGAAATATTGAAACCAGTCATAGTAACCAATTGGCCAACTACCAAACTATTCAAGAATGAATATCCCGCAGGGTATCCATCGTGAGCAAACAAGAAATAATCATAAACAGACATTTCTTGAATTGGAGCACCAGCCAAAAGAACGACTGCAACTTCAAACATTCCATCGGTATTTTTGTTTAAGCCAATGCGTGTTACCCAATTTGTAGGAGTAAATGGCAATCCTGCATCAGCAAAGAAAATATTAGTTCTATAAACTTCTAAATACTGTTCATTTGTTGGATTATAATAACCAACTGCATGTGTTTTTGCAGTACCAGTCATGAAATGATCCAAACTTGTAATGCTCCATGCTCCATCATTTAATACAAATTCAATGACAGGATCAGCTGGAACGATTGTAATTGCCAAACGTCCAACAATCGTATCTTTTGCAACTGAAGTGGCAATCACTTCAACAGCACCAACTGCAACTGCAGTTAAGACGCCTTCGGCTGTAATGGTTGCTTTTGTTGCATCACTTGTAGACCAAGTAACAGATTGATTTGCTAAATTAGGAAGAATAACGGCTGTATAAGATGCGTTTTCACCAACGGTTACTTCTAGCACACCTGTAACAGTCATAGATTCTGGTAATGGTAATTCGATTGTGACATCAATTTCCCCAAAAACAGTATCTTTCGCAACAGAAGTTGCGCGGACTTTAATGATACCAGCACTAAGGGCTGTTAAAACACCTTCAGCAGTAATCGTGGCTTTTGTGTTATCACTTGTTGACCAAGTGACTCCTTGAAGGGCAAGGGTCGGAGCAACTGTTGCTGTGAATGTTCCTTCTTGGCCAAGCAATACAGTGGATGGGCCATTGATTGTAACGCCTGTAGGATCTGGTTTTACAACATTTACTGTTACTTCAACAAAGATAGTTGAAACAACGCTTGTTGCTTTGATTTTTACAGAGCCTTCACCAACACCAGTAACAACACCAGTTGAACTGACTGTCGCTTTTGTAACATCTGCTGATGTCCAAACCAAGGTTTGGTCAGCTTTTGCAGGAATAACTGTTCCAGAAAGAGGTAATGTAGCACCAATGGCAACATTTCCAGCTCCAGTTACTTTAACTGATTCGGGACTTGGTAATATTACATTAATTGTAATGGAATCAGATCCACCTTTACCAGATGCAGTAATGGTCGCTGATCCAACAGCAATTCCTTTTACTACACCGTTTGTTACGGTAGCGATTCCCGCCGCACTTGTTGTCCAAGTGAAACTCATTGTTTGAGCAGGACTAACAGTAGGCGTTAAGGTAACTTCTTGATCAAGAGTAATCGTCATAGAATCTTGAGCAAACGTAATCACAACTGGATTAACAGTGATGCTAATCTCAGCCGATACATCTTTATCCTTGACCTTAACGGTTACTTTTGCTGTACCAGCGCTAACGGCTGTCACAACACCTTCGTTTACAGTTACGACTGCAGTGTTTTCTGAAGTCCACTCATAAACTAGGTCTTCTTTGCTGGCGACAGGAACCAATGTTTCTGTTTCGCCAACCGTCATCGTGATTGACGCGCTTTCAAAGCTAAGTTCAATTTTTTCTTGACACGCAGCTAGGAAAATTGTGAGTGCCAAAGTTAAAATTAAAACTATGGTTTTTGAAAATTTTCGCATTTTTTCATCATAATGAAAGCCCTAACATGTTGGTAGGCTTAAATTATTTTCCTCCATCTAATATTTTTATCCAACATGAAAAACGTTTACATCATTATTATAACACGACTATGCACAAATTTTAAGGTTTTTTTGCTTTTATTTTGATTAATCATTTAAAATAGTATGAAGGAATGAAAAAAATGCTGGTTTCCAGCATTCTTGTTTATTCACAATCCATTTGTTGTTTGTCGTGATCAGACAAGGCTTGCACAATGTCGATGTTTTTACAAGTTTCTATATAAAATAGATTCAAGCAAAGCATTCCACACAGCAATGTGGAAAACACAATTTGAAACAAACTACTTACACCAAATTTCACCAAAATGGTCAAACAAATGGCAACTACAACGAATAGAGTTATGATCGTCTTAAGAAATAAAGCCATGTCAATTCTTACCAAAGAAATGGTAAATACTACCAACCCAAATAAAGTTGATACCGCAGTGACATAAGCCAAAAAGTTATGTGTTTCTGAGGCAATGGGAAACATGCTAGGAGCAAAGGGTAAAAACACCGTCACCAACATCGATAATCCACCAAACCCTATTAAAAACCGCATGATGAGATAATCAAATTTTGTGATTACAGTCAAATAAGATAAGAATGCAATATAATAAAGTGAGGTCATAATACCCCATATGATAAGCAATTCCATAGCCCCATATCTTGAACCTATTTGGGAAAATGTCACTAAAATGAGGTCTCCACCTGGTCCGAATTGGGAAAATACAATCGCATATAAGGGAACAATGATTAATCCCACAATAATAAAAATCAATTTATACGTGTGTGCACGTTTTATATATTTATTCACAGTCTATCTTCTTTCTTGATACCAAAAAAGAGCATGTTTTTTCAAGGCTTCTTTTTTGTTTTCTAATTTCCCTTGAAGAATTTCATCTAACATTTGATTTAATATCAGGTTGATTTTCTTTCCATTTTTAATTCCTAATTCAATCAAATCATTTCCATCAATTGCTAAGTCAGAAACATGAAAGCAATGATCTGTTTCAATTAATTGATCTAGCAATATTTTGGTTTCCAAATAATGAACTGATTTAAATAAAGAGTTGTTTTTTGTTTGAGCAAAATCAATCATTTCATGTAAATCTTTACTTTCATATTGACCTAACAACTTGCCTAAATGATATCGATCAATCGGAAAAACCAATCGATCCGCTTCCCAGTACTTCATGACTTTTTTGATTTCCTCTTTGCTATATTTTAATGACTTTAATTCTTTCTTCATCTCTTCTTTGGACAATTCAAAAAATATAGCCGCTAATTTAGCGCTCAGTCCATTTACTAAAGGCAAGCGCTTATTTATTTGTACAAAATCAAAATCGATTGTAGGCGAAATAATCGCCATCAATTGATTTCCATATTCTAAAAATACCAAAGAAGAAAATTTTCCAAGTAACAATCGATTGAATTCCTCTCTGATTCTTTCGATAGAAACCATTCTTACGATATGCGTCAAATTAAATATTGCTTGCTTTGTTTTTTGTTCAATCTCAAATCCTAGTGTTGAAGCAAACCTAAGAGCTCTCATGATTCTAAGAGGATCTTCATAAAAACGTTCTTGAGGGTTACCAATTGCTCTTATGATTTTTTTGTTTAAATCGCTTCTTCCTCCAACCAAATCAATGTAATCTTGATGAAAGCAAATGGCATTGATTGTAAAATCACGTCGCAATACATCTTGCTCTAAACTTCTTACAAATTGAGTTTTATTAGGATGGCGAAAATCTTCATAACCAGATTCAACACGAAACGTGGTGATTTCTATTTGATGATGATCCAAAAAAACGGTAATGGTACCATGTTTTTTTCCAAAATCCAAAACATAGAAGTGAGAAAAGATGGTTATGACTTCATCAGGAGTTGCTGAGGTTGAAATATCATAATCTGTTGGTTCAATTCCTAAAAGATAATCTCGCACTGCTCCACCTACCACAACAGCAATAAAATGATTTTGTTCTAATAAATTTAGCGCTTTGATTACATAAGCAGGTAAGTTCATAACATCAACTCCTTTATCCATTTTACCACAGAAAAAATAAAAAAGAAATTTAATTTCATGTTCTGTAAACTTTCACTTTTGGTTCATTTTGCTAATTCCACTGGTTATCATGATTTCACAAGGTGTAATCACTGATTTTAAAGGTACTTGACAATCATCATTCAACCACTCTTGAAAGACACCGGCTCCACCAGAGACAATAAAAACAGTCAAAAAACGCATGAATGTTTCATCAAATTTGCTGGAATGAATGGGAATACTTCTTCTTGTTTGTTTAATCATTGTTTTCTTCAGCTTTTCTAAAAAATGCAAATCGCCATTTTTCCCAAGCATTGCTTTACAAAAACGCATATCTTTATACAAATACTCAATGACTTGAAGCAAAACCGGTAAAATATAATAATCAGCAGAAATCGGGCTATTCTTTTCAACAATCTCTAATAAGTCTTGTACAATTTCATCTTCAAATTGATCAATCATATCATAAATGTCTAAATAATGTAGATAAAATGTTCCACGATTGATATTCGCCAAGTCAGTTAACTCACGCACCGTAATAGTTCGTAATTCTTTTTGTTCCATTAGAGTGGTTAATGTTTGTTTTAACAATTTTTGCGTTTTTTTAATTCTTCGATCCATGCTTCCTCCTCAACATTATTTCTGAAAATGTTTTTTTATCAACAATCACCTCGATACTGATGATTGCATTTGCACATAATTGCATTATAATATAATTGAAGAGATTAGTCAACACAGTGTCGATATTCTATGACATTTCAAGTTAAAGTGTTCATTTAGGAGGTGGTCTTATGAACTGGATTATCAACCGTCGTTATCTCATTTTAGGCATATTTGTTTTATTGTTTATTGGTTCAGTGGTTTTATTTTTCCAAGTAAATATCAATTATGATAATACCAAATATTTACCCGAAGATCGTCCTACAAAACAGGCATTCATTGTTTTAAACAATGAATTTGGTAATCACGGCTATGCAGAAGTCATGGTTAAAGATATTTCTGCTCAAGATGCTGAGATTCTAAAACAACAGTTCTCCCTTATTTCTGGGATTCAGATGATTGATTTTTCCAAAGCAAGTATGGATGATTATCAAAACAATCATGCACTTTTTGAAATCACATTTCAAGAAGACAATTATGCTACTAAAACCAAAGAAGCAATTGATGAAATGAAACGGATGCTAGAAACGCAAGATTACTATTTAGGAGGAGAAAGCGTCATTGCAATCCGGTATAGCGAAGTCATTCAAGAAGAGATTTTAAAGATTATTGCTATTTTACTTCCCATTATTCTCATCATTCTTCTTTTCACAACCACTTCTTGGATTGATCCTCTGTTGTTTTTAATTATCATCGCCATTTCTGTTATCATTAACATGGGAACGAATGCATTCTTTCCAAGTATTTCTTATATGACGCACGCTACTTGTGGAATCTTACAAATTGCGCTTTGTATGGATTATTCCGTGATTATCTTGCATAGTTATCGCAAAAACTTAACATTAGGAAATGATGAAAAAACATCGGTTTTAAAAGCCTTAAAAGAAAGTTTTTTACCTATTCTTGGAAGTGCTTCCACAACCATCATTAGTTTTGTCGTCATTATGTTTATGCGCTATCAAATTGGTTTTGATATAGGAGTGGTCCTAGCGAAAGGGACCTTCATCAGTTTGGTTGTCACATTACTCATTATGCCGGGACTTATCATAATATTTGGTAAATTAATCAAAAAAACAGAGCACAAGAGTTTCATCAAACCAAAACATCGGGTCGTTCATTTCATTTTGAGAACAAAATATATATTGCCACTTTTTGCCATTGCTCTGATTGGTGGTGCCATCTATATGCAAGGAAAGTTGCAATTTGCGTATGGTGAAATGGCCATTGCCTCAGAAAGCACGGTAATTGCACAAAATCAAAATGAAATCAATGATGTCTTTGGAAATCGAAATCAATTTCTCATTTTGATTCCCAAACAAGAAGCCGAAAAAGAAAGTTCCATCATTGCTTCCATACAAAACTATATTGCACTAAACGACATAAAAGCCAAACAAATTACATCCATTTCCATGTTTTATTATCCTTATGACCGCCTTTCATTCCAAGGCTTTCTTACTTCTTTTGGGTTAGAAGCTGATGCCATAGGCAGTTTAATGAATATCTTTGATGTCATTTCAATGCAAACAGGAAACGTAGATCTCTCCATTATGGACATGCGTCATTTTATTGAAACAACCGATCAATTAACCATTGAACAAAAAGAAGCATTAATTCCGTTTGTAGTGCAAATCAATCAAGTTGAGCAACTATTGGTATCCGATCATTATCATCGAATATTCATCAAAGTTGATTTGCCAGTTGAAAGTGAAGAAACGTTTGCTTTTGTTGATGCAATTAGAACAATGCAAAACAATCTGTTCGTTGAAGAGAGTTATTTGATAGGAGAAAGTGCAGCAATCTTTGATATGAAGGAAGTAGTTGAAACCGACTACAAAATTTCCACCATTATCACAGCACTGCTCATATTCCTTGTCATAATGATTCTTTTTCGATCATTTTCGGTTCCATTTTTCCTTGTTTTCTTGATTGAGGGAGCAATATTCATTAATATGGCGGTTCCTGCTTTATTAAATAGTAATATTTTATATCTTGGCTATATCATTATCAGTTGCATTCAACTTGGAGCAACGATTGATTATGGAATTTTGTTTGCCAATCGTTATTTAGCCTATCGCAAAACAAATTCAGCAAAACAATCTATCTTCTTTGCTTTTGAAGAAACAAAAAATACCGTATTAACTTCAGGTCTCATTTTAATTGGTGCAGGTTATGTATTAGGATTTGCTTCCAGCATTCCTTCTATTGCTGTTTTTGGAACTTTAATTGGACGCGGAGCAATGATATCCACATTACTTGTTTTATTCATCTTGCCACAAGTCATGCTTGTTTTTGATAAACTAATTCAAAAAACGACACATAAAATATAATCAAACAAAAAAATCTCTAAAAAGAGATTTTTTCTTTTTTTGTGGCTAGAAAAAAACGAGAAAAAGAGTTATAATTAATAATAGATAAGGAGGGACGCCATGAACGAAGAATTATTAAATCAACTAAAAGTTATTGTTCAAGAAACTTCTGATGCAACTTCATTGCAAAACAAGTTAATGGCTTTTCATCCTTATGATCTTGCACAAGCATTCCTTGAATTTGATTCACAAATGCGACAAAAGCTATATTCACTCTTAACAAGTGAACAACTTGCTGATATATTTGCATATACAGAATCAGAAGATACCGCTGAATTTCTTCAAGAATTCGACTTCAAAAAAGGTGCCTCTGTCTTATCAGAGATGGAATCTGATGATGCCTCCGATGTACTAAAGGAAGTGGAGCAAGAACAAGCACAAAAATATTTGCAACAAATAGAATCAGAAGCAAAAGAAGATTTAACTTACTTGGCGACTCATCTAGAAGATACAGCTGGATCGATTATGACTACGAACTATATTGCTTTAAATGGCGATATCGATGTGAAACAAGCGATGAAATCATTGATAAAAGAAGCGAATGAAAGTGAAATCATTGATCCAATTTATGTATTAGCAGAAGAAAAATTGGTGGGAATTGTTTCTTTAAAAGATTTGATTATTGCCCGCAGCCCAAAAATGTTAAAAGACATTATGGATAGCAACCTCATTTTTGCACAAGCATCGGATAAAGCAATCGAAGCCGTAAATAAGATCAATGATTATGGTCTTGATTCCCTACCAGTACTGGAAGATGGAAAAATGGTGGGAATCATCACCATTGATGATGCAATCGATGTGATGGATGAAGAATCAAACGAAGATTACAGCTTATTTGCTGGTATGGGTTCTTCTATTAAGGAAACTTTATTGAGCAATTTGTCAAAACGTCTTCCATGGCTTCTTGCTTTGTTGGTTTTGAGTATGTTGGTCGCCAATGCCATCCAAATTTTTGAAGACGTTATCAAACAAGTCACCATTCTCATATTTTTTCAATCGATGATTTTGGATATGGCTGGTAATGCTGGCACACAATCTCTTGCTGTTTCAATTCGTTCTATTGACAAAAAAGAACTTGAGAATGCCAAAAATCGTCGCAGTCACTTTTTGAAAGAACTTAGAATCAACTTTTTTAATGGACTCATCTTAAGTGCCTTTGCTTTTGTGGTTTGTTTTAGCTTCTTAACAATCAAAAATACACCAAATATTAACATTCCTATTGTAGCAATGATTATTGCTTTTGCATTGGCCATTTCTATTATGATTTCCGGTGTCTTCGGTTCACTTCTACCTATGACATTAAATCGTCTTGGTATTGACCCATCTGTTGCTTCTGGTCCATTTATCACTACATTAAACGATATCGTATCAACCCTTGTATATTTTGGATTGGCATACTTATTGTTAGCTTATATCTAGAAAGGAGGAATTATGGCCACTCATGAAGAAATTTTGCGTTTGTTTACAGAAACGACTGATTTAAGTCAACTTAGACAACAATTAAATCATTACCATCCCCGTGATTTGGCCGAATGCTTCCAAACTCTTGAGGAAAAAGATCAAGCTAAAATTTATGCTGTATTTTCCAATGAAGAATTAGCAGAAATATTTGCTTACTTAGAGGCCGATGACGTATCTGAATTAACACAAACCCTTAGTGAAGAAAAACTTGCTTCCATTATCAAAGAAATGGAGCCAGATGATGCGGCTGACTTATTATCTGAATACAGTGATGATCGCGCAGAATTAATTTATCATTTCATTGATACAAAAACCAAAGATGAATTAACAAAATTACAAGAATATGATGAAGATACTGCCGGTTCTTTGATGAACTCAAATTATCTTGCGATAGAAAAAGGAAAAGACATCAAAGATTTGATGAAAAAACTTGTGAAAGAAGCTCCTGATTTAGAATCTATTAACACAACATTTGTAATAGATGAACAAGGAAAATTGTTAGGCATCATTCCTCTTAAACAAGTGATTATTGCTAAGTCACCATGTCAAGTCGAAACAATCATGAATACAAATGTGAAATCAGTTGATGTCCAAATGAATATCGCAGAAGTTGTCAATGTGGTAAAAAATTATGATATTTTTGATCTTCCTGTTCTAGATGATGGAATCCTAAAAGGAATTATCACAATTGATGATGCCATGGAAGCAATTGTCGCCAGAGCTGATGAAGATTATGCAAAACTAGCTGGTCTAACCGATGTAGAAGAAAGCGAAGAATCAACAGTTAGTTCCGTGAAAAAGCGCATCCCTTGGCTCGCTTTCTTGCTAATCATGGATATTTTCATCGCCATTATTATTTCCAAATTTGATTACCTCTTTGCTTTAGATAAGATGACAGTTTTTGTCTTCTTCCAACCAATTATTCTTGGTTTGGCAGGTAATTTTGGAACGCAATCACTTGCCATTACCATTCGCAAACTAACAGACGACGATTTTGCTCAAAAAAAAGGAATCATGAAACATTTGATTCGAGAAACGATGTTAGGAATGCTAACAGGAATCATACTAGGATTTGTGGCTTTGCTATTTTCAGGCATTTTTCTTTATATCAATGATAAGTCTTCTACCATCATCATTGAAGTTGCTTTTGTTGTTGGACTATCTGTTTTGGTATCCTTGATGATTTCTTCTTTATTTGGTTCTTTGATGCCGATTGTTTTATACAAACTTAAACTAGATCCCGCAGTTGCTTCTGGCCCAGTGATAACCACAATCATTGACATCCTATCTATCGTCATCTATTTGACTTTAGCAACCCTCATTGTATATAATCAACTCATTTAAAAATCAACTCGAAAGAGTTGATTTTTTATAATAAAAAAATCCGGATTCCACCGGATTCAAGTTTTTAAATGGGTTGCATGACCTATTTTAATACAACTACGCACCCCTGTAAAATTTACGTACCCTTACTGATTTTTGCGCACCTCAATCAAAATCTACGCACCCCTGTAATATTGTGTGTTGTCATTATTAAGTTCATTATGTTTTTACTACTTAAATAGAGTGCTTTACTATGGATTTATGCCTAGTTTACATTTTGGGCATCCTGACACAAAGATTTTCAGTCGTTTCATGCATAGCTATTTAAAATCGTTATCGGATAATTATTTGTAATGAATTTTGTTCTGCAAAAAAAGATTTGTGTACTATCTTAAGTCAATCACGAAATAATAGTTAACACTCAAATCAGGAAATTCAGCATATAACACTATTACTATAAAAGGGAAACTTGTATCTTCAAAATTAAATACTCCCTCATTGTCAATATCTAGATCATGTAATTGAATCAATGTCCATCCGCTTGTTTCTTCTGCAAAACTATAATCTTCATTTAAATAGTAATATTCACCGATAATATTCGAAGTATTTTCCACATTAATTTGATAAGTATCATTCACATCGATTAAGTTCATATTTTCGTATGTTTCAATTCCAGGAAAATCCATTACATAATTATATCTTCTTAAATCACCATTATTATCAATTTTATATTCAGAACCAATTTCAGAATATGTTATTTCTTCATTATTTATAGTCACAACTGGAATACTGTTATAAAGTAAATGATTATTTCCTGCTCCTTTATTGGTAAAACCTAATATAACCATCGATAAAACTAATAACCCAATTATTCCACAACTTAAGAATATCAATAATTTCATTCTATTGATTTTAATATTTTTTGAAACTAATTCTTTTTCATAAATTTGTTCTTTGAGAAGATCTTTTTCTTCAACATTATAAAATTCAGATAAAAGTCTTAGTGACTCTTTGCTTGGAAGACCTAATCCGTTTTCCCATTTAGCAACAGCACTACGACTAACATAAATACTGTCAGCTACCGCTTGTTGAGAGAGACCTTTTTCCTCCCTAAGTTCCTTTATTTTATCTTTAAATCCCATCATAAAATCCCCTCCTTTGACAACATTATAGCCTAATAAAACAATATATCGTTGTTACTTTCTATTTTTAGTTGTTACTTTTACTAAATTACAAATTTGTGCTATCTAAATTAGCGTATGATGCTACCTAATTTATTACAAATTTGCACCTGCAGCATTATTGACATGTGTAAAGATGGTTCTTTTTAAAAATGATCCTATGAAAACGACTGTTCAAATCAACTTACATGGTTCTTAATTATATATGAAAATAAATACTATAGTTTGTTTAAAATGTCATGGTGACCAATGTCTATCATCAATATCAAATTCTCATTTTGATATGTCCAAATTACTCTGATTGACATATTGATGCTAGACTCAAATAGAATCTCACTACCTTTGATCTTTTTTGTTCTAAGACTTGGGTGTCTGTGATTCTCGATAAATAAAGATAACTTATTGTAGAATAATCTCTTTTCTTGATTTTGCAACTTAGAAAAAGACTTCTTAAACCTGGTCGAAAATAATATTTCATATGTCATTTTTTTGATTCTTTGTCTTTTTCATCATCTTCATCTGAATCTTCTAAGTAGTTTATAGCTTCCTCTACAGATTTAAAAGGTCCAACATTGTACTTTGAAGGGTCTTCATTTATTCTCATCACAGTTTCTTCTAATTTTTGGATGTATGATTTTGAATATATTGCGACTGGTTCAATCACAATGACTCCTTTTTTTATAGAAATCTCAAGTTGGTCTTTTTCTTGAAGATTTAACTCATTAATGATTTCTTTGGGTATCGTAATTTGAGATTTTTTTCTAAGTTCTATAATCATTGAATCTACCTCTTTCCTATTTTCCTATTTTCTTACTTTCTAACTATATTTTATCACTTTATCGATGTTTTTGCAATATTAATTGTACTTAATTCTGTAATCGTTAAATCGTTAAGTGATCGTGTAAATTGTTAGGTAATCGTTAAAAGGTTAGACATTGACAAAATTTTTGACCTGTAAAACCTCCAATTTCAGTTCAAAATACGGACCTGGACATTTGCAGATAGGAGAAAATCTCCCTTTCTGCATGAAAAAAGGCTTGATACTAGGGCGAATTACTAATTCGCTAATGTATCAAACCTATGCTTTCTATATGGAGCAGGTAACGAGGATCGAACTCGCATCTCAGCCATGGCAAGGCTGCAT
>CAZYFI010000037.1:0-12617 GCA_964646985.1 uncultured Bacteroidales bacterium | reverse complement strand
GTAAAAAAAACAGGTTTGTAAGCAAACCTGTTTTTGTTTAAACTAATTTTTTTCGAATCGATCCCGATAACAAATCAATGAGGGTGACGGTAATGATTAATACAATGACGATGGTGAAGGTCCTAGACCATTGTAACCCAATAATCGCAAAGATTAATGGAGCACCAAAACCACCTGCACCAACAACCCCAAGGGTTGCTGCGGCACGCATGTTTGTCTCAAATCTGAATAAGGTATAACTAATAAATTCTGCCGATACTTGCGGGATAATGGCGCGAAACAACACTTCAATTTTTCTGCCACCACAAGATTCTACGGCTTCTTTGACCCCGATGTCCATGGATTCAATGGATTCACTGAATAGTTTTCCCAGCATACCAATAGAGTGAACACCCAAAGCCAAAACACCAGCGGGAGCCCCTGGCCCTACAATACTAATAAAGATAAGCGCCAAAATGATTTCGGGGAACGTTCTAATCATGGTGATTAAATATTTGCCGATTCGTGCCATTTTTGATCCAACGATGTTTTGTGAAGCAATTAGGGCAACCGGAATGGCAAGGATTGCGGAAACAAAGGTACCACTAATGGCAATGGTAATGGTTTCTACCACGGCATAAGGGAGGCCATCTACAGTCATGTCTTTCAAATAAGCCCAATCAGGAGTAATGAACCCCTTCATCATGGATTTGAAGGTTGCTGCAGCAGTGCCCATAATGCCAACATAATTGACACTATCAAGCGACCAAACAAACAAAGAAATCACAATAATAAAGAACAATGTCTTTTTGAGTGAGTTCGAACGAGGTTTTTTAGGAAGTACAATCATTTCTTCATTCATCATACCAACCCCTTTCGAATACGACTGCTGACAAAGTCAATGATTAATACAGCAACAAAGGTAATGATGACAATGATACCAACGCGATCAAAATAGCGGAACGCATAAGCGCGTTCATAGAATTGACCGATACCACCAGCACCAACATAGCCTAATACAGCTGCTGCGCGAACATTTACTTCGAAAGTGTATAGTGTATAAGAGATATATTGCGGTAATATTTGGGGAAGAATGCCATAACGAAGAATCGTCATTTTGTTTCCCCCTAAAGAAACAATCGCTTCTACTTGGCCAGGATCAATGGCTTCAATCGATTCATATAACAATTTCGCAATCAACCCAAAAGAAAAGATGAACAAGGCAACCACACCAGCAAAATTACCAGAACCAAAAATCGCTACAAACAAAGAAGCCAAGACCATAGAAGGAATGGTTCTAAAGATGTTTAATATAAAGCGGGTTATTTGGTTGATGACTTTATGTTCGGTAAAATTAGAAGAAGCCAAAAGAGCGATGGGAAAAGCTACAATTGCACCAAGCATGGAACTTACAATCGCCATCTGTATGGTTTCTAATAGCGGTGGTAAGACTTTTGGTGCATAATCCCAAGCTGGATCGCCAAACATTTTTCCTAGTAAGCGACCACCTTGGTAAAAGTTCATAATAACATTGATCAAACTAAAATTGGCAAATTCCGCACTACCCCAGAGGATGAATACGACTACGGCAATGGTGAAGTATTTTTTTAGTTGACTGGGTTTATTAAGAACAATTTTTTCTTGTGCATCATAACCCATTACTCTTCACCAACAAAGTCTTTTGCACCAATGGCGCGTCCATATACAATTTCTAAATCTTTGATGATTTGATCATCTGATTTGCTATGACGAGGAATATCATAGACGACTTCTCCACCTTTGATTCCAACAATTCTTGTTGCATATTTCAAAGCCAAATCGACATGGTGAAGGTTGGCAATCATCGTTACACCATCTTCATGGTTGATCTTTTTTAAAAACTCCATGACTTCAAAGGTCGTAACCGGATCCAAAGAAGCAACGGGTTCATCAGCAAGCATGACTTTTGCTTGTTGAGCAAGTGATCTCGCAATTGCCACTCGTTGCATTTGCCCACCAGATAATTCACTAGCACGGCCAAATGTTTTTTCTAAGATGTCTACTTTCTTTAAAGCTTGGTAAGCTATTTGTTTGTCTGATTCTTTATAAATGCCTAAAATATTTCTCCAAGTAGGATTGTAAGCCACACGTCCTGTTAAGACGTTTTGGAGAACGGACATTCGTTTTATAATGTTGAAACTTTGAAAAATCATACCGATGTTTTTTCGCAATTTTCTTAATTGTTTTCCTTTTAAAGTGGTAACATCAATTGTTTGTAAATCTAGCGTTTCACGATCAATTGGTTTACCTTGTTGTTCAAGATTGTTGATATAGTTTTCAGGATGATCACCATACATATTATAGGTGTTTACATCTACATTATCGATGTAAATATTTCCTTCTGTCACATCAATGATTTGGTTGATGGTACGAAGTAATGTTGACTTTCCGGCACCAGAAAGCCCTAAGATGGCCACATATTCACCTTCAAATATTTCTAGGTTCACATTTTTTAAGGCCTGCGTTCCATTGGCATATGTTTTTGATACATTCACAAATTTAATCAATTTCATTCTCCTTTAGAATAATAGCCACCAAATGTATGGTGGCTATTCATAAATAAAATGTAAAAACGGATTATTTACCGAAGTCCCAATCTTTTTGTCTTGCAAGATAAGTTCTTACGATATCATATTCATCATCGGTTGCTACTGCATAGCCTTTGTGTTCATAAATGGCATTGATAATTGCTTTTCCTTCTGTTGAAGCAGCAATATTTAAGAAAGCTTGTTTGATTTTTTCTACTAGAGCAGGTTCCAAATTAGGAATGACAGAAATGGTGTCATTTGGAATGTTGGTAGTATCTGTGATAAATAATACTTTTTCACGTACATCAGGTGTGGTTGTTAGCAACAACGAACGCGCATCTTTGAATGTGAAAGCAGCATCGGCTTGACCATTTAAGATTGCTTGAACGGCTTTGTCGTGTCCACCGGCATTGAACCAAGTGACATCTTTTTCAGGATCTAAGCCATTGTCAGCCAATAGGTTAGCTGGCCATACGAAACCTGATGTTGATGTGAATGAAGCGATTGCGATTGTTTTTCCTTTTAATCCGGCAACACTTGTAATGCCACTGTCTTTTCCAACAATGAGTTGTGATTTATAACCATCAACCAATGGTTGATCAACCAATTGTGTGCCATCATTGGCAACGTCATAACGCAATGATTTTAAAATGACTTTTGCGTGACCTTCATCAGCTGCTAATACATAAGCAGTTGTTGCAAGCAAGCCTACATGAACCAATTCAGAAGCCATGGCTTCGATTAGTGCATTGTAATCAGTGGCGACAGTAACTTGAATAGGCATGTTGAGTTCAGCTTCTAATAAATCTTCTAGTGGTTTTCTTTGTGCGCTTAGCACAGCTGCGTCTTTAGAAGGGATTAGTTGTACCATTAACAGTTCAGGGGTGACGTATTCAGTTTTTGTGCAACCGAATAGCATGAACATAGAAACGAAAGCTAAAACAATTAAAACTATCTTTTTCAAATCTTTTCCTCCATCTTTCAAAAGATACTTCATTTTAGCACAGACGATATATGATATCAAGGAAAATTTTTTTTAAAAATCAATTGAAATAAACTTTAAAAATGATATCATAGAAACATGGCAATTGGAGGAATTATGAGTACCACATTTAAACTCACCATTTTACACACAAGCGATACTCATGGGTGTTTACTCAATCACGATTATGCACACAATCATGAGATTCATTCGGGAATGAATCTCATTTCTACATTGATAAATAAGCATCGCACCCATCAAACCATCTTAATTGACACTGGAGATGCGATTCAAGGCAGTCCTCTGCTTTATTTTCACCAAATCAATCAACATCGATTTCCCAATCCAGTTGCGAAAGTATTTAATTATTTGGGTTATGATTATTATGTTCCAGGAAATCATGATTTTAATTATGGCATTGATTATTTGCAAGGTTTTGTACAAAACTTGAATGCGAAAACATTGTGTGCCAATATACTAGATAGTAAGGGGGATTTACTATTTTCCCAAGCTTATGATATCAAACAATATGAAAATGGACCAAAAGTAGCAATCATTGGCATTACCACGCAATACATTCCCAAATGGGAAAAACCCGAAAACATTGTTGATTTTTTATTTGTGCATGCAGTTTCCAAAACACAAGAATTGGTAGAAGAAATCAAGCAAAAACACAATCCAGATTGTATCATCTTAGGATATCATGGAGGATTAGAACGTGATTTGGATACCGATGATTTGTTGGTGTTAGATACTGGTGAAAATCTTGGGCATAAAATCATTCAAAGTGTTCCAGATTTAGATATCATTTTAACCGGACATCAACATCGAATTATTTGCAAGAAAAAAAACAAAACCATGGTGACACAACCCGGAGGTTCTGCTCAATATTTAGGCAAAGTAGAAGTTGATTTTTTGTTTGATGATACTTGGAAAATAAAGAATTACCATGCGGAAATGCTCACAACAGAAAAAGAAGTTCCCGATGAATCCATCAATACTTTGTTAGGCGACATGCAAAGAGAAACACAAACATTCCTAGATGATGTCATTGGTGTTGTGAAACACAATGATTTCAAAATCACCGATGGGTTTCTTGCCAGACTTCATAAGCATAAAGTGGTATCCTTTATTAATCATGTGCAAAAAACAGTGAGTCAAGCGGATATTAGCGTGACCAGCTTAGGAAACCATGTAACTGGTTTTGATGAAACGATTACCATTCGCAACATTTTAAATACATATATTTACCCAAACACGTTGGTTGTAAAAAAGATTACGGGGAAAGTATTAAAACAAGCATTAGAGAAGAATGCAGAATATTTTTGTATCAAAGATGGATCGATCAGCGTGAATCCAAAATTTGTGTATCCAAAAGCCGAACATTACAATTATGATATGTTTGATGGGATCGAATACACCATGAACGTATCGAAACCAATTGGTGAACGGATTGTATCCTTAACAAAAAATCATCGTCCTATTTGTGATAGTGATGAATTCAATCTGGTTATGAATAATTATCGCGCAACAGGTGGAGGAGAATTTTTCATGTACCAAGAATTACCAACAATGAAAGAAATACAAAAGGATATTGCGGAAATCTTGATTGATTATATTAGAGAAAAACAAGAAATCATTCAAGAAGATCCAAAAAACATAACAATCATAAAATAATAGTTGACACAAACAATAGATAGCGTATAATATAAGTGACCAAGTGGTCACTTATATTAATTTGAGGGCTTATGAGCAAAAAAGAACAAACAATTACCAAGATAATGCAAGCTTCTTTGCAAGAATTTGCTAGCAAGGGCTATGAACAAGCTTCTACAAATCAAATTGCCATCCTTGCTGATGTATCCAAGGGATTGATATTTAAATATTTTCCGAATAAGAAAATATTATTTATGTCTTTGTTTTCCCAAGTGTTAACTGAAATGATGGATGAATTTTACAAAGTAGACATCAAAGATAAGGATCCCTTTTCCAAGATCATTGAAATCATCTATTGGAAGGCCATGTATGCAAAGACGCACGAGCAGCAAGCAAAATTATTACTAGATGCCATGTCTGATCCTCCCCAAGAAATCATTTTGGACATCTACAGCTACGTAGAAGAACTTAAAGTTCTTAGTGTTCATCATTTTTTTGATGACATTGATTATTCTAAATATGCAAAACGTTATACCAAAGAACAAGTCATTCGGTTTATTGAGCTAGCGATTGAAGGCCTTCAAGCGAGTGTTTTGAAAAAAGGGTTGACCATTGATAAATTATTGGCAATCAAAGAAGAAAGTATTGAATTTATAAAAATTGTGTTAAAAGGAATGGAAGATGAACATGAATTATGCATTTGAAATTAAAAACTTAGGATATCAATATCCGAAAGCCAAAGAAGAAACAATCAAAGGAATTTCATTTGTTGTGAAACAAGGATCCATTTTTGGAATTTTGGGTCCTAGTGGAGCAGGAAAATCGACAACGCAAAAGATATTAACCAAGCTCATTGGTGGGTATCAAGGAGAAATCTTGTACATGGGAAAAGATTTGCAAAGCTATAAAAAGGATTTTTATGAAACACTTGGTGTTGGGTTTGAAATGCCTGTTCATTTCAACAAGCTGACCGCTGTTGAAAATTTACGCTACTTCGCCAGTCTTTACCAAAACAATATCGACTATATGGAAATGCTGAAACAAGTTGGTTTATATGAATCAAAAGATATGGAAGTAGGGCAATTTTCCAAAGGAATGAAAGTGCGATTAAATTTTGTTAGGGCCATGCTAAATGATCCGAAAGTTTTATTTTTAGATGAACCTACAAATGGACTTGATCCTAAGAATGCGAAAATCATCAAAAATGCTATTTTAGATTTTCAAAAAAGAGGTGGGACCGTCATCATCACCACCCATTTGATGGGTGATGTAGAACAATTATGTGATGAAGTCGTGTTTATGACAAACGGGAAATTAAGCGAAGTCGCTACTCCTAGAGATTTGAAATTACAATATGGAAAAAAAGAAGTCAAAGTAGAATATTTAGAAACAGATAAAATCAAAAGTGTTTCGTTTCCGATGAATGACTTGGCAAACAATCAAGAATTCTTGCAAGCCATCAGTCAAAAAAACCTTGAAACCATCCACACTGGGGAAACATCTTTAGAAGATATTTTCATTATTGTGACGGGAGGAAAGACGAATGAAACAGTTGATTAGTCTACTCAAAGGCGAACTTACAAGATTATATAAATATAAGATTTTAGTCATCAGTTTGTTTGTGAGTTTTTTGTGGTTGGTCATTATTGCGCTTGCAGACAAAGAAACAGCGAAAACCTTGTCACCCATGTTAATTTGGATGGATGGAGCGATGATGAGCATTATCTTCATTGCTGCTTCTTTTTATTATGAAAAGCAAGAACAAACCATCAAATCGCTTCTTGTTTCTCCTGTTTCGATTTCCATGGTGTTGCTTGCGAAAGTGATTGCTTCGCTTATGATGGGGTTGATTTCAGGCGTGCTTGTGGTTGGGTATTCCATGATTGTGTATCAACTTGAAGTCAAGTTGCTTCTGTTATTTGTATACATTCTCATTGTAGTTGGCAGTCACACAGCCATTGGCTTTCTCATTACTCTTTATAGCAAAGATTTTAGTACCATGATTTTTAATTATGCGTTGTTTGCATTGATTGCACTTGTCCCATCGTTGCTTCTTAGTTTTTCGGTCATCCCCGATACCTATTCCGGACTGTTGCTTCTTTCTCCAACTCATGCTGGTCAAGTGTTAATTAACAGCGCCTTTGTTTTACAACCAACCAATGAAATCATCATTTCTATCGTATATTTAATGGCGCTGGGTGGTTTGCTTTATCCACTTTGGGTGTATAAAAAATTTAAAAAAACCATAATCGAGGAATAACATGAAAAAATATTGGCAATTATTAAAATATGAATTAAAGACGGTTGTGAAAGACAAGATGAATGTTTTCATGTTGGTCTATCCTTTTTTGATGTTGTTTATTATGGGTTATTTGCTTCCAGCAATCATAAATAAAGCACAAGAAACAAACACACAAGCATCCGCTATCACGTTATTGATAGGGCTTGTGGTTTTGCTTTCTGTGGGTGGTTATATCATGGGAGCGATGCTTGGATTTTCTTTGTTAGAAAACAAAGATGAAAAAACGATATTAAGTATTGCGGTAACACCCATTACTGTTGCGGGATATGTTATCTTTAAAGTATGTTACACGTATGTGATTGCTTTTTTAGGAAACATCATTATGCTTGGCGGATTAAAATTACTTGCGAGCGAACACTATGTCATTACGATTGGAGCGCAAAGTGTTAGCTTGCTTGATAACATCAGTGTTGTACAAATGTTGGTATTTTCTTTGGTCAATAGTATGTTAGTCCCTGTCATTGCTTCTTTGATAGGTGGATTTGCGAAGAACAAAATTGAAGGGTTTGCTTTTGTGAAATTGGGCGGCTTTTTGGTTATGGTTCCTGCACTGACACTGATTCCTGCTTTCACAAATTCCTTACAATATGTATTAGGAATTCTTCCTAATTTCTGGGCCTTAAAAGCAGTGCTAAATGAAGCAACCAATAGCTATCATCAAGCAAACTTACCATTTTATGGATATATGTTAATTGGCGCATTTTACCAAATTTTATTAATGATTGCATCACTGCGCTTTCTTCTCAAAAGAACGAATTAAGGAGGTTTATTATGCATTGGTATCATTGGGTTTTAATCGGTGTTGGCGTTGTTGGTCTTGGCGCATTAAAGCTGTTTGTATTTAATAAAATGCAAAAAAACAAAGCAAAAAATGCAAAACTGATTGATCAACAAAAAGAAGAAGATTAAAGAAAATAAGATATTTAATAGGAAATAATTAACAAGTAAAAGTCAAAAATGAAACGAAAGCCTTTTGTAAAAAAGGCTTTTATTATTCTTTTTTGGGTTGTTGCTTATCTTTTTATAGAGTGGTATAATAAATTGAAATTGTTAGAGTTGGAAAGGAGATTATATGACCAAGTCAAACACGTTTTCAAAATTTTTACTTTTCTTTCTATTGGTTGTTTTAACCTTTGGATTGGTTGGATGCTTTGAGTCTGCTGATGAAAAAGCAGCCAAGGCGGTGGATGAAGCGATTTTAGCGCTTCCTGAAACAGTGACTTTAGCCGATGAATCGGTGATTGTTGCTGCCAGAACCGCTTATGATGCATTGACAACAGAACAAGTTAGCTTTGTAGAACAACTTGAAATATTGGTGCAAAAAGAAACTGCTTTGGCATCGTTAAAAGATGCGCAAGCAGCATCTGGTGTAGATGCGTTGATTTCTGCCTTACCTGAAGTGGTTACTTTGCTTCATGAAGCCCAAATTCAAGCTGCCAGAACGGCATATGATGCTTTGAGTGTTGCTCAAAAAGCACTTGTAACGAAATTAGCCGATTTAACTGCCAAAGAAGCCATTCTTGTCACCATGAATGCTGATAAGAATGCGGCTACATTGGTAATGAACAAGATTGCTGCCATTCCTAGTACAGTGGCATTGACATCAGAATCAGCAATTCAATTTGCTCGTACTTCTTTTAATTTGTTGTCAACAACACAAAAAGCTTTGGTTACCAATCTTAATGTGTTGGAACAAGCAGAAGCAACACTAGCTTCTTTAAAAGCAGTCAGTTTGGTAGAAACATTGATTGATGCTTTGCCAAGCACCATTGCTTTGACAGATGAAGAACAAATCATTGCTGCAAGAACAGCATATGATGCGCTCAAAGCTGAAGAAAAAACAACGGTATTAAATTATGCCAAGTTGACACAAGCTGAAGCTGATTTAGCACAGTTAAAAGCCGATGCCATTGATCGTGCGGCAGCAACTGCTGTTGATAATGCCATTGCTAGTTTGCCAGTGACCGTTGAAATCAGTGACAAAGCAAATGTACAAGCAGCAAGAGCCGCTTATGATGCTTTAACTGCTAACCAAAAAGCACTCGTGACTGTACTTCAAACCTTAGTTGACAAAGAAGCAAGAATTGCCAATTTAGAAGCGGCTCTTGTTGTAGTTAATCTCATTACAAATATTCCTGAAAACTTAAGCGTTTCTGATGAAAACAAAGTCGTTGATTCTAGAAGTGCCTATGATGCCTTAACGACTGCTCAAAAAGCAATGGTTACCAATTATGAACGCTTATTACAAAAAGAAGAAGAAATGGCGATTGTGAAAAACCCAGATTTAGCAGTATTGCTTCCTGTAGTGAATAGCGTCCCAAGTCAAATCGTTGTCGATTTTGTCTTACCTTCTACAGGTGGAGTCGTATGGTCTTATAAAACAGGAGAAGATGAAAGTCATTTCGATTTAGAAACCGGGGAATTATTAAAAACAACTTATGAATATAAACCGATTGTTCTAGTTGCTACTTACAATACTACTTCAAAAGAAGTATTGGTTAATTTTGGATTATTAGAACAAGGACAAAAAGCCATATTCTATTCTGGACAAACCAAACCTGATGCCGGTGCAACATGGGAAGGAAATGGTACTTATGAAACCCAATTAGCAACTGCTGGTTTTGGTGGATATACGATCGTTGTTGGTTCCAATGTATACTTTATTTCGAAAAATGCCTTTATTGGCATTAGTGGAACAACTGCCAATGAAGTGATTTCTCGTACAGCGCTTCGCCCTCTTGGATTAGAAGCACAAACAACATATAACAACAATGGATTAAAAAATGGCGCACCAGCAGGTTATAGTGGAGCGGCAGCGTTATATCAAAATACTGGAACAGTTGCTGTTACATTTGATGCGAGTGATACTTATGGTCGTTGCAATGTTCCTTCTTTGGGATTTGGTAAAATTATGTTTACCAAAAATGAAGATGGCACATATAAAGTGCAAAAATATGTTCCTGATCATGGTGGCCCTTCTGGTGGAGATTCCATTGGTTCCACAGGTGTTGTGACTGTAACTTTAAATCCTGGTGATTTCCTATGGACACCACATAGTTGGGAAGTAGACTATAGCAATATTGGCTATGGTACTCGTTTGTGTCAATTAAACAATGGTGTTCTTGTAGAAGGAATTGATATCAAAGTATCACCTTATAAATTACAAGATCCAGTGAATGCTGTGATTGCGAAAATCAATGCGTTACCTGAAGTTATCACTTTAGAAAATGAAGCAGCCATTGTAGCTGTTAGAGCATTATTCAATGAATTAACAACAGAAAACAAAGCATTGGTTACAAACATTGCAAAATTAGATTTAGCGGAAGCTGAAATTACTGGATTAAAGAATGTTGCAACATTGGTTGCTAACATCACTGCTTTACCAGCAGTAACTGAGCTTACTCTTGCCAATGAAAGTGCTGTCAATGCCTTGCTTGCAAGTTATGCGAATTTATCAGTAGAACACCAAGCTTTGGTAAGCAATTTTGCTACATTAGAAGCTGCTGAAGCAAAAATATTAGAGTTAAAAGGAATTTATAAAATTACTTATGTTTTAAATGACGGAAGTTTCTCGGGAACATATCCTACCACATACGATGTAGCAAATTTACCTCTTGCTTTGGTATCACCACTGAAAACAGGTTATGAATTTGCTGGTTGGTTTGAAAGCTCTGATTTTTCTGGTTCTGCCTTGCTTGCTGTTCCAGCATCATCCACTGGAGCAAAAACATACTATGCGAAGTGGCGTTCTGAACCAATTACAGTTGCGGAAGCCATTACGATTATTGATACGAATCCAGGGCAAGTTGTTGCCTTAAGTGGTGTCATTGTTGCTGTTTCAAAAGACAACTTCTATTATTTGGCTGATGAAACAGGAATCATTTATGTTCGCCAAAACATTGAAACGTTCAAAGTTGGCGATCATGTTCGTGTAGAAGGTGGAACAACACTTTACCTAGAAAGCAACAAACAAGTGACTCGCCAAATTACAGGAAGTTATGCGATTGAAAAACTAGATGAATTTGTACACGATAATCCAATGGAAGTAACACAAGCACAAATTACTGATCTTCAATCTTTGGGAACAACAGAAGTGCTAACAGCAGGTGAAATTGCTGCCGTCAAAGCCACTGCTTTGTATGGAAAATTCATTAGCGTCACCGGTTATATTACAGTTCAAGGAACTTTCAGCAATGTTTATTTGGCTACTAGCTTAGAAGTTGGGGCTCCACAACTATATGTTTACTATCAATCCCCAAGCCAAGAAGAATTAAAATTCTTAGTTGGAGAACAAGTAACATTGTACGGAACAATTTATAACTATGATGGCTTAGACAAATGGGCATTCACTTATTTTGGTGACTTAGATATTACATTAACCGATTTAGAAAAAGAAGCCTTCATGCAAGAAGAAATAGAAGAAGTCATTTCTGAAGGACAAGAAGTATTGGGCAATTTGCCATTCTTCACAACTTCTATTTATCCTAATGTATTCCCTGGTGCTACGGTAGCTTTTTCATCAAGCAATACAGCTGTCATTGCTAATAATGGTGCTTTTACAAAACCAGCAACCAATACACCAGTTGTGATTACAGTTTTGGTTACATTTAGTCAAACGCATAGTAAGACATATACTTACAATGTAATAGCAAGCTCACTGAGTCAATTGTATGCGCAAAATTTTGAAACAGGATTTACACCAACTACTTCTTATAATAATCAAACGCCAAAATTAGATGGTCCTGAAGGATATCAATGGAGTTTCTATTATGGAACCATTTCTGCTTCAAGTGCCATTTCTGGAAGCAATTCGATTCAAAATCGTTGGTATACATCGGCTGTTGCCAATTTAGGCTATGCAGAAACAAAATTTACGACTACAAATTTATCAAAAGTGATATTCAAAGCCATTGCTACAAATGGCCTCAATGTGACAGTTTCTTATTCGACGGATGGAATCACCTTTGTTGGACAAGAAACATTTACACTAGGAGCACTGGCAGATACGTATATTTATAATTTGCCATCTGCACAAACTGCTTATATCAGATTCCAAATTTCATTACCAGCATCCAACCCTACTGCAACATCCAATATTAGAATTGATGATATTGCATTTTATGGATGATGT
>CAZYFI010000036.1:0-12996 GCA_964646985.1 uncultured Bacteroidales bacterium | reverse complement strand
AACTCCAGATAACGTAAGTGCTAACTCTACATTTCTTAATACCGAAATATGAGAAATTAAGTTATAGTTTTGGAAAACAAAACCAATGGAATAATTACGGTAACTGTCCCAATCTTGATCTTTGAAATCTTTGGTTGAGCGATTATTGACCAATAAATCTCCCGATGTATAACGATCTAGCCCACCGATAATATTTAATAATGTTGTTTTTCCACAACCAGAAGGGCCTAATATTGATACAAATTCGTTTTTGCGAAATTCAATGCTGACTCCTTTGAGTGCTTCCACAACCAAAGGTCCTACATAATAATTTTTTGTGATATTAACAAGTTTTAACATCTTGATACTCCTTATTCTAATATATTTATTATACGCTTTTTTTACCAAGATGCCAAATGATTTACAAATAAAAAGACAAGCAATTTTTGCTTGTCTTTTGCATCTTAATACATTCCTTGTGGCATAGGTGGTTCTTTTTCTTCTTTGATATCTACCACAGCAACTTCTGTTGTAATTAACAAAGCAGATACCGAAGCAGCATTTAAAATTGCTGTTCTAGCCACTTTGGTTGGATCAACAATTCCTTCTTTGAACATATCAACCCATTTACCAGTTTTTGCATCAAAACCAAAATTTGGTTTTGCTCGTTTTTGCATTTCAACAATTTCACCAGCATCATACCCTGAGTTTTCCGCAATTTGGTGTGTTGGAGCAAATAAAGATTCTAATACGACATTGATACCTTTTTGAATATCAACGACATCAGATTTGATTTTGCCTTTTAATTCTTTATAAACTTCAATATAAGCAGCACCGCCTCCAATGATGATTCCTTCTTGGATTGCTGCTTTTGTGGCATTTAGAGCATCTTCGATGCGTAATTTCTTTTCTTTTAATTCCGTTTCCGTCATGGCACCGACTTTTACAACTGCAACACCTTTTGTTAATTTGCCTAAACGTTCACTAAAGCGTTTTTTGTCATATTCTGAAGTCGAAGCTTCCATGCGTTTTTTGATTTCTGCAATTCTCTCTTGAATGGCATCAGGATTTCCACTGCCATCAATGATGGTTGTATTGTCTTTGGTAATGACGATTTTCTTTGCTTGACCCAAATGTTCTAGTGTGAAATCTTTCAATTCCATATTTAAATCTTTTGCAAAGAATGTTGCACCAGTCATGGTTGCAATATCACTTAAAATATCTTTTTGGTTATCACCAAAGCCAGGAGCTTTTGTGGCAACAACATTGAATGTACCACGTAATTTGTTTACAATCAATGTGCTAACAACTTCATTTTCTAAATCATCAGCAATAATCAATAATGGTTTGCTGGCTTGAACGATTTGCTCTAAAACCGGCAAAACATCTTTGATGGTTTGTAATTTTTGATCTGTGACCAACACATATGCGTTTTCTAATGTCACTTGCATTTTTTCACGGTCCGAGACCATGTAAGGAGATACATAACCTTTGTCATATTGTAAACCTTCAACAACTTCTAAATAAGTGTCAAAGCCTTTTGATTCATCAACGCTAATGACACCATCGCTGCCAACTTTTTCCATTGCTTGCGCAATGATTTTTCCCACTTCTTCAGAACTAGAAGAAATAGTCGCAACGCTCGCAATGTCTTCATTTGTATTAATGCTACGAGAACGTTCCAATAGTTTTTTCGCAACTTCACTGGCTGCTTTTTCAATTCCTTGACGTAAGAAAACAGGATTTGCTCCATTTTCAATCGCATTGATTCCTTTGTGAATCATTGAATGAGCTAATACAGCAGCCGTTGTTGTTCCATCACCAGCAACATCGTTGGTTTTGTTGGCAACTTCATAGATTAATTTAGCTCCCATGTTTTCAAATTTATCAGGAAGTTCAATTTCACGGGCAATCGTTACACCATCATTGGTAATGAGTGGTGATCCATACCCTTTGTCTAATACAACATTTCGTCCTTTTGGTCCTAATGTAATACGTACAGCATCAGCTAAGGTATCAACGCCACGTAAAATGGCTGTGCGTGCATCTTTGGAAAATTTTAATTCTTTACTCATGTTCTTCTCAATTGATGATTGCTAGAATATCTTTCTCAGCAATAATCAAATACTCCTCTTCTTCAAATTTAAATTCTGTTGTAGAATAACGTTTGTAAACAACTTTATCGCCAACTTTTACCATTGGAGCGACCAATTTGCCATCAACAACAGCACCCTCTCCAACTGCAATGACTTCTGCAAAACTAGGTTGTTCTTTTACATCACCAGTGAGAATAATACCACTAGCAGTCTTTTTTTCCATTTTTTCTTTTTTCAATACAACATTGTCATGTAATGGTTTTAACATCAAAAATCCTCCTTATTCAATCTCGATGTACTTTTTCATTTCTACTTCTTCTACATTTTGTTTTGGAACATTTAACGTTAGGATGCCATTTTTAAAGCTTGCAGTAATGTTTTCTTTTTTAATGTCACCAACATAGAAACTGCGTGAGCAACTTCCATAATGGCGTTCACGACGAAGATAATTTCCTTTGTTATCTTTGTCTTCATTTGTTTGATCTTTTGTAGCCTCAACAGTCAAATAACCATTTTCTAGACTAATCTTAATATCTTCTTTCGCAAAGCCAGGAACATCAATATCTAACAAATACTGTTTTTCTTCTTCACGAATATCCGTTTTCATAATATTGTTCGTATTTGATGTCCAAGGTGAATCAAACAAATCATCAAAAGCATCACCCAATAATCCCAAACGATACCCTCCGTTAGATTTTCTTACTAAATAATTTCTCATAGCTTATACTCCTTTATACTATTATTAGCACTCTATAATCTCTAGTGCCAATTGTATTATACCACATGTATTAGCACTGTCAAATGATAATTGCTAAAAAAAGCAATTTATATGACGCCTTGTCATATTCTTGGAGTTTCGGAAAAGCACTTGAAAAATCAGAATCCTTATGATAAAATAACAACATCGAAATGCGGCTATGGCGGAACTGGTAGACGCGCTATCTTGAGGGGGTAGTGTCCCTGACGTGTGAATTCGAATTTCACTAGCCGCACCATTGATAAGTTTAGCTTTTGCTAAACTTTTTTATTTTATCCTTTTGTATTATATCATAATATGAATCATTTTTCTTAACAATATATCAGCTCTTTGATATAATAAAAGAAAGTGGAGGGATTTTATGAAATTATTTGTTGATACAGCCAACATTGAAGAAATTCGTCAAGTAAATGATCTTGGGATTCTTGATGGTGTTACCACGAACCCAAGTCTCATCTTAAAAAGTGGACGCAATTTAGTTGATACATTAAAAGAAATTAGTGAAATCGTAACAGATTGCATATCTGGTGAAGTGATTGGCCTAGATCACAAATCCATGATCCAAGAAGCCTTGGCCTTAATGAGCATCAGTCCCAAAATAGTCATCAAAGTTCCTATGACAAAAGAAGGAATCATTGCCGTCACTCATTTATCAAAACTTGGAATTCGTACCAATGTTACCTTGGTCTTTAGTGCCAATCAAGCACTTCTTGCAGCCAAAGCTGGGGCAACTTTTGTTTCTCCATTCCTCGGTCGTCTTGATGATGTTGGGGAAGATAGCATGCAATTAATCAAAGACATCAAATTGATCTTTCAAAATTACAATTTTAAAACAGAAATCATTTGTGCAAGCATTCGTTCACCACTTCACGTTGTCAATTGCGCCAAAGCAGGGGCTGATATTGCTACTGTTCCATACAAGATTATCATGGATATGTTTCACCACCCACTTACAGACATAGGAATTGAACGCTTTTTAAAAGACTATGAAAAATCACAAAAATAACGTTTCGGCTTAAGTATTTTTACTTAAGCCTTATTTTATTCAAAGTTTTCATTAATACATTCAATATATTTATTTATTTTTTTAATATAAATATTAATTTTATTTATTGACAAATTAATTTTAATGATATATAATGAGTCGTATTTGAAAACGAAAGGAAAAAATATATATGAAGCAATTATTATTTAAACGAAAGTGGCGGTTCTTCCTCTACTTTGTTGCTTGTTTCTTCCCAGTCATCAGTGATTTGTTAAGAATTTATATTTTCGCAAAACTCTTTGATGCCATAGCATCAATGGATCCACAATATTTTTTAAAAGTATCTTTGATGGCAGCTGGCTATGTTGTTCTGGGCTTTCTCATTTATATTTCTTCTAGGTTGTTAAGAATTAGTTATATGCGTGATACGATTCTCGATGTAAGAATCGCCGCCTTTGAAAAGATTATGGGAACTTCTTACCAGCATTTTAATAAGAAGTCAAAAGACACTTATATCTCTAATTTGATCAATGACATCAACAACTTCGAAAACAATTTCTTCATTAATTTGCTTAACTTCATTTTTCGTATCGGCATGTATGTGGGATCACTTATCATTATGATTACCATCGATTACCGATTGCCGATTGCCGTTGTCATTTTTTCTATTTTGACTTTCTTCCTAGTTAGAACTTTTGAAAAAAAGACAGAAAGACTGCAAAAGCAAGTCTCACAAAATAACGAAGAATTCACTTTAAACATTGGTAATACCTTTAATGGCTTAGAAATCTTAAAGCTAAATAACATGGATCAAAAGTTTTTAAACAAAAGTTTTGATGCCATCAATAAAGTCGAACAAAGTAAGTATCGCTTCCGCTTCTTCGGAGATTCCCAACGCAACATCACCCAAGCACTTGCTGGTGCAAGTACGATTGCCGTATTAATTTATTTGATATATCAAACAAGAAACGGCCTTCAATACGATGAACTCATGATGCTTATGATGCTATCAGGAAATATGGTTTTTGCACTTCCGGATATCTTCCCAAGATTGAACGTCATCAAATCTTCCATTCAAATTTACAATAAGATCACGGTTTTAGAAGAAGACACACACACCAATAACAGGCATAATGATTTCTCATTTCAAAACAATTTAGCCGTAACAAACCTATCTTTTGGTTATGAAGGCAAAGAAGTATTTTCTAATGTTTCATTCACCATTGAAAAAGGAAAAAAATATTTGGTAAAAGGTGCTAGTGGTGTGGGAAAATCAACCTTAATCAAATTGCTGTCCCAAACCTATACAGATTATGAAGGTTCGATTACCATTGATGGTGTTGATTTAAAATCCATCAAAGACAAGAGTTTCGCCAACAAAGTATCCTACATTTACCAAGATGTCTTTTTGTTTGAAGATACCATTAAAAACAACATCACATTATTCAAAGAATTAGATCAAAATACCATCAATCAAGCCATTCAAAAATCAGGTTTACAAGAATTCATTGCCAATAAAACCCTGGGATTAGAAGAAAAAGTAAGCGAAAACGGAAAGAATCTCTCAGGTGGTGAGCGTCAACGTTTGTCTATTGCAAGAGCGATTGCGAAAAACGCCGAAATCCTTTTTATTGATGAGGCCACTTCTGCTATCAATGAAGAATTGGGACGAGAAATCGAGCAAACATTCTTACATTTAGACAATACCGTAATTTCCATCAGCCATAGATTCTATCCTGGAGTAACGAATCAATATGATTATGTATTAGAAATCAAAGAAGGAAAAATTAGGACTTACACAGGCAAAGATTATTTTGCGGAGGATGCTGCATATGCTTAAACAATTAAAAGCTTTTATTCCCCAAATCATTTGGTTAACCATTTGTGGTGCGGTTTCTGCTTTCGCAGATATCATTATCGCATTAAAAATCCGCGACATCATCGACCAATCCCGAAGTGGTGATTTTTCGCAGTTTAACAACGGTATTTGGATGATGTCTCTACTATCAGTTGTCTTTGCCATCGGTTTACTAACATTCCACTATTTTAAAGCATTATTCATTCGTTTGTCACTAACCAAAATGAAACAACAATATGTACGTCGTGTATTCAAAAAAAATATCAACGAATTTCAACGGGAAAACAATTCAACCTATTTGTCTTCACTCACAAATGACTACGATCAAATCGAAACCAATTTCTTAGAACCAATTGTAGAATTGATTTTTGGTGCCATTAATTTAATTGCCGGCATCATTCTATTTGTTATCGTCGATTATCGTATCCTTTTAATCACCGTTGGACTTATGGGGTTTAATATTTTATTATCTGCATGGGCTTCGAAACCACTTAACAAACACAACAAGGAAAGAAGTGAATTGTTTGGAACCTACACTTCCTACATCAAAGAAGTCTTATCAGCCTTTCACATCATTAAGACCAACAATTTAGAAGACAAAGTACGACATGATTTTTCCGAAAAAAGCAAAGACATCCAGCAAAAAGGTTATATCATCGATCGAATCAAATCTTTCTTCTTTGCTGCACAAAATTCTACATTTATGCTTATTTTCTTTGGACTCATCATCATCGTTGGTTCCATGGCCTTAAATGATGCCATCACTTTTGGCTCTGTCATATTAATCATCCAATCTGCTGAAAAAATCATTTGGCCAATTCAAAACTTCTCTGAAGCTTTGCCGAAAATACTTTCCGTGAAATCAATTTTCAAACGCATCGATGAAACATTAAAAAATAAAACCGATTATGTAGAAACAGAAGATTTTTCTGGTTTCCAAGATACCATTGCTTTAAACGATGTTAAATTTGGTTATGAAGACACGTTAGTACTCGATCACGTCAATTTAGATTTTGAAAAAGGTAAAAAATATTTGATTGTCGGTCCTTCAGGTGGAGGGAAGTCTACCATCTTAAAATTACTAAGAAAATATTTTAACCCAGAAGAAGGCAGTATTTTAATCGATGGTATGCCATTAAAAGACATTAAAAAAGAACACTACTTCTCGCACATTGCCAACGTCGAACAAAATGTCTTTTTGTTCGAAGATACCATCAAGAACAATTTAACCTTATACAAAGAATATTCTCGTGAAGAAATCGAAAACGCCATCGACAAATCAGGATTAAGAGATTTTGTCAATCAACTTCCAAAAGGATTAGAATCCATGATTTATGACAATGGAAAGAACATCAGTGGTGGGGAACGCAGCCGTTTGGCCATCGCTAGAGGTTTAATCAACAAAGCAGACATTATTTTCCTCGATGAAGCATTCGCAAACCTTGATTCAGAAAAAGCGAAGGCCATTGAAAAAAGCATTCTCGCTTTAAAAAATGTCACCATCATCAATGTCAGTCATATTGTGTTTAAAGAACACCGCGAATTGTATGATGATGTCATTGTTGTAAAAAACAAAATGGCAGCAAGCCTATAAACACAAAGGTGCTACTCACATAGCACCTTTTTCATTTCTCTTACTGATTTCATTTTTTATGAAGTTAAAACGTTCTCGATTCAAATCAGCTTTTCTACCAAAATAAACCGACACAATAAACAAAATCCCTGGTAATAATCCCATAATCCATCGAATAGCCAGCAAGGCTTCCTCAGGTTGAGGAACACTGATTCCGTCAACGCTTTCTACATAATGAAACAGTTTTAACATGATTCCTACAAAGGCAATTGCAATTCCGGAAGCCGTTTTGTACATAAACTGCACAACACCATAATATGCTCCTTCACGTCTTGTTCCATTCACATATTCATCTACTTCTACTACATCAGGAACACTTGCCCAAGGCAATATTTGCACAGCACTCATCCCAATTCCCACAGCAATCACAACTGCACCCAAACTTAAATAAGCAACAAGAGAATTGTCTTGTGAATAAGCTGGAACCAAAACACACGCAAGCAGCGCCAATACAATCCAAATGGTTGCGAAAGTATAAACTTTAACCTTATTATATTTTTCTGATAATTTAACCCAAAACAAAGCGGAAACGATGGCAAAAATAAGTGGCAAAGCAATGAAAATCATGGAAACCTCGCCCCCACCTATTTGGCCAAAACCAAGTGCATCATTCACAAAAAACAAGAATACCGCCATAATGATATCAAATCCAACCATAGACAACAAATAATACATCATAATGCTACGAAATTCTTTTAATTTAAAAAACTGTTTTAAGGTGGCAAACAATCCTTGGTGATATGTATTACTAGTGGCATATCTTTCTTTTACGTTGATGGCACACACCAACATGATGATTCCTGCTAAGACACCAAAGATAACACTAGATAATAAATAACCAGCTTTGACGCTTCCTAAAAGATTTGCAAATAGGCTTTCTTCTCCTTCCGCAAACAAGGCAAACAAAGCTGCCCCAAGCAAAATTCCCACATTGGCAAGAATAATCCGAATGCCATTGAGGGAAGTGCGTTCATCATAATTTTGCGTGATATTTGCTGTTAGAGCGTTATATGGTACATAAACAATCGTCCATACAACATTAAACAACATATAAATACCAGTATAATATAGAAACTTAATAAAATCCGCGGTGTCTTCCTGAAATGGAGTGATCCACAACAAAACAAAAGTAAGCCCAAAAGGAATCGCTCCAAACAGCATATAAACACGGCGTTTCCCATACTTGGATTTCGTTTTATCACTAATAACCCCCATGAAGTAATCCGTTACAGCATCCCAAAACCGAGCTATGATAAAAATAATTCCTGCCAAAGCTGCATTTAAACCAGCAACATTAACAATGAAATAAAGCAAATAAAAACTGATGGCAGCAAAGATGATATTAGAAGACAAATCACCCAAACCATAACTAAATTTTTCTCGAAATGATAATTTTTCCATATACAAATCCTTAATGTGAAAATTATATCACCATCTAGAAAGAAACACAATAAAAAGGGTAACATAACCTAGTTATGTTACCCTTAGTGATTATTTTGTTAGAGAAATAAATTCTTCAATATCCTCGGCAATGGTTTGCAAACCAGCTTCCCAGAATTCAGTCTTTGTAATATCAATATCAATTAATTTTGCAACATCTTCACAATTCATCTTTCCTGTTGCTCTTAGTAATTGATTGATCTTCTCGACAAAACTACTTCCTTGTTCCATATACTTCGCATAAATGCCTTTCGCAAACAACAAGCCAAATGCATAAGGGAAGTTATAAAAGCTCAAACCACCACGATAGTAATGTGATTTATTAATCCACATGCCACCATTTAATGTGCTTTCATCAATTGCTTCTCCATAAGAAGCTTTTTGCGCATCCTTCATCATTTCATTCAAATCTTTTGCACTTGGAATCGAACGTTCACGAGCACCAAACACTGCTTGTTCAAACAAGAACCTACTATAAATATCAACAATAACTTGAGTAGAGTCTTGAAGCTCTTGCTCTAAAATGTGAATCTTTTCATCCAAGCTCTCAGCTTGACGATAAGCGGCACGTTTCGTAATGGTTTCACATAAAGTAGATGCTGTTTCCGCAACAGGCATTGTATAGTGGCTGTTTAACAAAGCTTCTTTAAAGATTTGTTCTCCATGATAAGCATGACCAAGTTCATGCGCCAATGTAATGATATCACCAATGTCACCACCAAAGTTAGACAAAATCCTACTTTGTTTTAAAGCAGGATTGTTTGAGCAAAATGCTCCTCCCACTTTCCCTTTTCTTGGAAGATAATCAATCCAATGATCAGAAAAGGCTTTTTTTGCCATTCCATGCAATTCTTCGCCAAATGTCCCAAACTGTTTTAAGATAAACGCTTGGGCTTCTTCCACAGAATATTTCTTTTCTGCTTTTCCCATTGGAGCAAACAAATCATACCAAGGAAGGGCTCCTTCATGGCCTAATAAACTAGATTTGTGAAGCAAATATTTCCTAAATGATGGCAAATATTTCTTCATTGCTACTATCAATGCATCTAAGGTTTCTTTGCTTAAACGTGATTTAAACAAGGCTTCTTCTAATGGAGAAGCAAAACTACGTCTCTTGCCTAAAGTGTTAACTTCACCTTTGATTCCAGAAATAGCAAAGCTCATCGGTTCTTGAATCTTTTCATAAATAGCTAGTTCTTTTTCATAAGCAGCCTTGCGAACCAAAGGATCTTTATCATAAGCAAGATTTCTTAATTCAGTCAAAGAAATCTTTTTCCCATTCAGTTCTTCTTCGGCAGTGGAAGTCAAATGACGTTGCATTTGTGACCACAAAGAAGATCCATTTTGGACCAATTCACTGGCCAACACTTCTAAAGGTTCACTCATGGTATGCTGTAATTCTTCTTTGGTTTCTTCTAGTAAAAAAGCATAATCTTTTAAATATTCGCTTTTTGCTATCACTTTATCTAATTGCTCTAACTCTTTCACATACGTTTTAAACTTATTGTCTAACAATGCGAATTTTGGATACAATGCTTGCATTGATACCATGGCTTTTTTGGCTTCAACATCTTGTGTGTTTGCTGAAGAGCGCAAACTAATGAAACTCATCACTTTTAATGAAAGCTTATGCAATTCTTCTTGCTGTTTTAAATGTTCTTCTAAAAACCAACCTGGTTTGTTTTTTGCATCTGGATGTTGAAAAAATGCAATCACTTCATCAATCATCTGAAACAATTTGGCGCGATCTTGAAAGAACGCTTCACTTTCAAAACTTGGATAAAACGGACTTAAATCCCATTCGTACATTTTTATTTTTCTCCTTAAATGTAATGATAATTAATTTAAACTTGAAACATAAACAGGCATTGTGCCTGTTGCTACATATTCTTTCATCAACAAATCAAACACAGAAAAAACAGACAAAGCAAAATAACCATAGGTGCATATATAATTGTTTACTTCGGGATAATTGTTGATATCATACGGATTCCTCAAGGCAATGACAATTAAATCATTGTTTTGATGAAACAAACTCTTAACCAATTGCGCTTGTGAAGACGAAACGTTTTCTGTTGCAAAGACGACTTGTTCATAATTTGCTGCTTTCGCAATCACAGAAGCCATTTTTGTGCTAGTCACAGAGGTAGATATGACTTCATAATCAACATTGCTCATTCCAAGTTCTTTAAAATGTTGATAAGCAACATAAGCCAGGGAGTTATTATTGGTATTGATTTGATACCCAGGAATGAGTGGATAGCGAGTGCAAACAGACGATACAAACAAAGTAGATTTGCTTAGGGAAAAATCTTCAACACTTCCTTTCGCAAGCGTTATGCTTTTTTTAATCAAATCTTCACTCAATTTCTTATGTAAAGCAAAATCAGAAGCACTCAAATTCTCTTTTGGTAAATAATCTTCGACTAATTGATATTTGATCTTTTTCTTTAGAATTCTAAGTACTGCCTCATCAATCCGCTCTTGTGATATCGTACCACTATTGACGGCACTTAATACTCCTTGATAAGCCGAAACAGAAAGTGTAGTAGATTCTCCATATAACAACATATCTACACCAGCATTCACTGCCAAAACAGCAGCATCCACAACCCCAAAGTTTTTACTGATGGCATCCATATTCATGGAATCCGTGATGACTACGCCATCAAAACCCATATCATTTCTCAATAAATCAGTAATGACTTTTTTTGATAAAGTTGCAGGATACACAGAATCAATGGCAGGAAACAAGATATGCGCTGACATAATCGCATCAATTCCATTGTCAATCGCTTGTTGAAACGGATAAAGTTCATTGGCACGCAAATGTTCCATGGAATGGGAGATTTGTGGCAACCCATAATGACTATCGACCGAAGTATCACCATGTCCAGGAAAATGCTTTGCTGAAGCCATGACTTGCCCAGCACGAAGACCATTAATCATCATGGTTCCATACTCAGCAACCACACTTGGATCATCAGAATAACTTCTAATCCCAATAACAGGGTTATTTGGGTTATTGTTAACATCTAGCACTGGAGCCAAATTAAAGTTCACTCCATAATGCCTTAATTCTTGCCCAGAAAACTTTCCAACCAAGTAAGCATTGTCACTACGACCAGCAGCGACCAAACCCATATTTCCAATAAAATGCGTGGCATTGTTAGCAAATCTAACAACCATTCCTCCTTCTTGATCCATAGAGATAAAAGCAGGAACACCGGTTTTTTGCACCACAACATTTTGAATATCAGAAGAAAGTTTAGGAACCAAAGAATCATCAGCAACATTTGGTCCAAAATAAATAAAATTTCCAAAATAATATTGGGAGATAGCATTGACCAACGAAGATGGAATACTCGTTCCTCCAAAGCCTACCATAAACATTTGACCAATTTTTTGTTCAAGTGATAAAGTATCTAAAATAGTCTGGGCTTGTTGTTCGATTTCTTTTTCTTTTGATTGAAAAGAAAAATCATATTGACATCCAGAAATAACAAGACCAAATAATAAAACAATTACAAGCAAACAATATTTTTTCATACATTCTCCAAATCTAAAACACTTACTATATTTTATACTAAATAGGCAATGGTTACAACCTTTAATCAGTATTTTTTCATAAAATAAAAAAGCATTACCAAAACATGAGAGTTTCTCATGTTTGGTAATACTTTATCTTCTTATAAATAGATAACCAATAACCAAATGTGCGTCTGATTCTATGACATATCCAACAACAAGCAAACTGCGACTTTCATCAGAAAAAATATCATCAAGATATTCATGGTGAATGGTAACCAAAGCTCCATCAATTTCATAATCACTTGTTTTTATTGTTTCATTGCTTAAGCTAGTTATGATGCCATCATATAATTCAAAAGCAATTACAATATCCATGTTTGCTTCGTATTGAAAGGATCCATTCCCAATCATATGAGGCTTTCTCACATCTCCAATATAAATTTGAATGATTATTTTCCCTTCATTCGTATAAAGTTGATAGTCATATTCTCCATATGAATATGTTTCTAACCGAGGTTGTAAGATAACAAGTTCATTTTCCATTATTGAAAATTCTACCACTGACAAAGCAACATCATTTTCATCAAAAATAGCAATCACTTCACTAGTAAGTGTCGATAGATCGATTTTTAAAGGGTCTTCTTGTCCTTTATGGTAAGAGTATTTCCAAACATCTGTTTCTTGAAAGAAAGTAGAATATACAATCATTTGACTATA
>CAZYFI010000035.1:0-13282 GCA_964646985.1 uncultured Bacteroidales bacterium | reverse complement strand
AAGGAATTGAAACTTTTTTTATTGGAAAAAACATTGTGAATCAAAACAAAATAAGGTATAATATCTTTTAAAGTGTGAAAAAATTGATTTGAAAGTATTATGTGTTTTTGATAATACTTTTATTCGTAAATAATGAATATTTTCGAGGTAGATAAAGTGAATTTTTCAAAATGGAAAACTGTCATGAATCAAAGCGAAATCCCTTACGCTCTCTTAAAGGTTAAAATGAAAGATGGCGATTTTTTAGGTTTTTCGTTTGTTGAAATCAATGAATTGTTTTCATTATTATTTCAAATACCTAAAAAAACTTTTTTGAAAAGAAAAGGAAAACAGGTTTTTACAAACAATGAAGAAGAATACTTGCTTTGGAAAAGCTTTTGTGAAAATGCAATTCTTCATAAGCAAAAAACTTTTTCTGGATTTTCGACTTTTTTGAATTCTCAATATTTTGTGAAAGTATTCTTAATAAATAAAAATACAGTTTTGGTGGTGTATGAAGAACATGCACAAAATGAAATGCATGTTGATTTTACAAAAAAACCAATAACGAACAAGGAAATGACCTTGATTATTGGGATGGACTACCAAATCATCTATGCTAGTTCTGGTGCTCTTTCTTTGGTGGGATACTCAGCAGATGAGATAAAACAAAAAAGTATTTTCAGTCTAGTATCTTCCAACTCTATTAATTTATTTATGAATTTCTTTGAAAATGATGAACTTATTTCTGGAAAAGGTTCTATGAATACCATCGAAGTAGAATTAATCACAAAGTCACATCAGGTCGTCAAAACCGAACATCACATCACATATTTGCGCGACCTAGACCAACAAGTTAGTGGAGTTTTGTCCAGTATCAAATTGCCTTTATATGATGAATTAGGCGATACTTTAATGACTCCGAATGAAGAACGACTTCAAGCATTTTTGGATACCACTGAAGAAGGCATTTATGCAATTGATTTACATGGGAATATTATTTTTTGCAATCATAATTGTGTTAAAGTATTAGGCTATAATAAAAAAGAAGACTTAATTGGCAAAAATTCTCATCTTCTCATCCATCATCATAATATGTTTAATCAAATTTTACCTGTAGAAGAATGTCAATTGCATCAGGTTTTTAAAACGGGAAATGCTGTTCGAAGTGACAAAGATGTTTTTTGGCGTAAAGACGGATCAAATTTTAGTGCTGAATTTTTTGCAAATCCTCTTGTGATTCAAGATAAAGTAGAATTTGTAGTGGTTTCATTTTGTGATATTTCTGCAAGAAAACTAGAAGAGAAGATTTTAAAAGAACAGGCTAGGAGTCATCGAGTCTTGTTGGCAAACTTGCCGGGCCTTGCCTATAAATGTAGTTTTGATCGTGATTGGACCATGCAATTTGTGTCAGAGGGATGTTTCGAACTGACTGGACATAAACCGGAAAGTTTGCTGAATAATCGTGATTTATCTTATAATGATTTAATTGCTCCTGAGTTTCAAGAGCATTTATGGGAAGTATGGGTTGCTGCAGTTAAAAATCATACACCAATTCGAGAAGAATATATATTGATTACAGCATCAGGAAAACGAAAATGGGTGTTAGAGCAAGGGCAACCAATCTATTCTGAAACTGGTGTTGTGGAATCTCTTGAAGGTTTGGTGTTAGATATCAGCGACCAAAAAATCAAGCAACTTGAAGTGCAATATATGAGTCAACATGATGTATTAACCGGACTTTTCAATCGTGCTTTTTTTGAAAAAGAGTTGACTCGCTTTGATAATACTCAATATCTTCCACTTTCGATTATTATTGGCGACATCAATGGACTTAAATTAACGAATGATGCATTTGGTCACGACGAAGGGGATCGATTGATTCAAAAAACAGCTGAGATCATAAAATCCTGTGTGCGAAGTGATGATGTTGTTGCACGTACTGGTGGCGATGAATTTACTATTTTACTTCCAAATACAGATAGTGAAACTGCATATTATTATTTAAAGAAAATTCAAGCAAAGTGTGAGCAAGACAAAAATGATTTGCATGATACTGGTACAGTTGTCAGTTTCTCTTTGGGGTTTGCAACCAAAGAGAAAACGAATGAAAATATTAGTTCTATTCAAAAAATAGCAGAAGATTTTATGTACAAACGTAAACTGTTAGAAAGAAGTAGTTTGCACAGTTCATTTATTTCGTCCATTACCGCTACGATGTTTGAAAAAAGTCAAGAAACGGAAGAACACGCAGCAAGGATGCGAGAATTATCTGTTATGTTGGGACAAAATCTAGGTTTGATGCAAAAAGAGTTAGATGAACTATCATTGCTTGCAACATTGCATGATATCGGAAAAGTCAGCATCGATCGAAAAATTTTGAACAAACCTGGCAAATTAAACGAAGAAGAATGGATGGAAATTAAGAAACATCCAGAAATCGGATATCGAATTACGAAAGCTTCGCCAGAATTAAGTTCGATTGCAGAATATGTTCTTTCACATCATGAGCGTTGGGATGGTACGGGATATCCTCAAGGATTAAAAGAAAAAGCCATTCCATTGTTGGCAAGAATCATCTCAATTGTAGATGCTTATGATGCCATGACAAATGAACGTTCATATCGTAAAACGAAAACTCCTGCTGAAGCCTTAAATGAAATAAAAGCAAATGCTGGGACACAATTTGATCCAAATTTAGCTTATGTGTTTGTACAATTAATGGAAAAGGAAATAAGTGAGTAGCAAAATTGCTACTCATTTTTGTGTTGTTTAGATTTTTATCCTATGATAAAATAGTTTGAAGGTGATAAATGATGAAAAAATTATCGGAAAAAATAAATGGACGTTTTGTTATCCTTGGTTTGGTTATTTTAGGGATTTTTATTGTTGTTATTTTACCCATCACAAGTAGTTTGCTTGCGCAAAAAACAAATAGTGCTTTGATTCCTGATACTATGATATTTTATTCTCCTACCATGTTTTACAACCTTGCAAACATTTATGGAGAACAAGGTATTTTTGCATATGTAGTATCAAAATACACATTGGATATTATATGGCCACTTGCTTACTTGTTTTCATTGTGTGTATTACTCATGCATTTGTATCAAATAACAAAGCGCTTTGCTTGGTCGCTTAGTTTTCCAATGATAGCCTTTGTGTTAGATATGATTGAAAATAGCCTTTTGGTTGTTTTATTTTTGAACCATCCAAAACAAATAAACTGGTTAGTTTATTTTGCTTCTGGCTTTACTTTGATGAAATGGTTTATCATTGCCACATGTTTGGTTGTGATGTTAATGCAATTAGGAAAAACAAGAATAATTAGAATGCAAAAGAAAGAAGATATACCAAATGATTAAAAATGACCATATTATTACCGTATCAAACTTACATAAGAGTTACAAAGAAATTCATGCAGTAAAAGGTATCAATTTTTATGTGAAGAAAGGTGATTTATTTGCTTTTCTTGGGCCGAATGGGGCAGGAAAATCAACCACGATTGATATTTTAACAACAATCTTACAAAGTGATATGGGAAATGTTGAGATTGATGGATTTGAGATTGGCAAAGATGATTTTAAAATAAAAGAATTGATTGGTGTTGTTTTTCAAGATAAAGTGCTTGATGATTTATTAACAGTCAAAGAAAACATGCTCTTTCGAGGTTCGCTTTATGGATTTGATAAAGATGATTTACATCATCGTGTTGAACAAGCTCTAAAGATGACAAATCTAGAAGAAATAGAAAATCGTCGTTACAAAGAATTAAGTGGTGGACAACGAAGAAGAGTTGACATTGCAAGAGCTTTGATTAATTTACCGAAGATTTTATTTTTAGATGAACCAACAACAGGCCTTGATCCAATGAGTCGGCAACAAATTTGGCGAACCATCGAGTTTTTAAGAAAAAAGCATGGCATGACCATTTTTCTAACAACACACTACATGGAAGAAGCAGATAATGCTGATTATGTAGTTGTGATTGTAGAAGGAGAAATTGCTGCTTTTGGAACTCCTACAGAATTAAAAAATGAATATTCCCACGACATTCTTATGATAAAACCTGATGATGTTAATCTTTTTTCTCAAAAATTAACAGAAGAGACACTTGACCACACCATTATTGCTGATTTTGTAAAGATTATTTTAAAGAATAGTTTAGAAGCTGTTCCCATTATCAACCGCTATGAGAAAGAAATCATCAGTTTTTCTTTAATCAATGGTTCAATGGATGATGCTTTCTTAACAATTACTGGAAAAGGAATAGAAGAATATGATTAATATTGCAAAACGTAACATTCGCCTTTTCTTTCGTGATCGTACAGCAGTGTTCTTTTCCATGCTTAGTGTCATTTTGATTATTGGACTTTATGTCTTGTTTTTAGGTGACATGATTGCTAATTCGATGGGGGATGTCCCTGATGCTCGATTTTTAATTGACAGTTGGATTGTTGCTGGACTTGTAGCCTCATCTAGTGTGACAGCAACACTTGGAGCGTTAGGTATTATCGTTGATGATTATGTGAGAAATGTTGTGAAAGACTTATATTCTGCACCACTGAAAAAGAGAACGCTAATTGGTGGGTATCTCATTAGCTCCTTCTCAATTGGAATGATTATGTCTATTTTTACTTTGATTTTAGGAGAAATCTATATTTTTATCAATGGTGGGCAGTTGCTTAGTATCCTTGTTTTATTAAAAGTATTAGGAATTATTGTGCTTTCCACTTTCGCAAACTCAGCCCTATTGTTCTTCATCATATCCTTTATTCATAGCCAAAGCGCTTTTGGAACTTTATCTACGATTGTTGGAACCATCATCGGATTCTTAATGGGAATTTATGTGCCAATTGGCAATTTGCCAATTTATGTACAACATTTTGTGAAAATCTTCCCTGGATCTTATTCTGTTTCTTTGTTTCGAACAGTCATTATGGATAAGCCAATGAGTGTAACGTTTGAAGGTGCACCTGAAGAATTGGTGGCTGATTTCATCTCAAGCATGGGAATTCAACTCGAAATCAACCAAACTTTGGTTTCATCTTTTGCTTCGATATTGATTTTGCTTGTGACGGGTTTTTTATTTTATGGCATTTCAATTTTACGCTTGCGAATTAAGAAATCTTAAGATAAGTCCCTAAAAACAATTGTTATTTAGGGACTTTTATGTTAAAATAATAAGGATTTTTTATATAAACTAAGGAGAAGATTATGGTTTTAGCATTAATTTTATTTGCCTGCACTTATGTCTTGCTGCTAGCTTTGCCAAAGTATCGAGCAATTGTTGCTTTGGTTTCTGCACTTATCTTTGTTGTATTAGGTATTTTACCAATATCGAAAGTCTTTGGTGCCATTGATTGGAATGTTATTATGATGATTTTTGGAACCATGGGAGTTGTTGGGCTATTTATTGAATCAAAGATGCCTTCTAGACTTGCAGATATTATTATAGAAAAAATGCCAAATGTAAAATGGACCATTGTTATTTTGGCCTTGTTTGCTGGGCTTATTTCCGCATTCATCGATAATGTAGCAACGGTACTTATGATTGCCCCTGTCGCATTAAATATTGCAAAAAAATTAAAAATATCACCAATATCCATGGTGATTGCCATCGCTGTTTCTTCTAACCTGCAAGGAGCTGCTACTTTGGTGGGAGATACGACATCTATCCTGCTTGGTGGAGCTGCAAAAATGGATTTTCTTGATTTCTTCTTTTTTCAAGGACGAATCGGTATTTTCTGGGTTGTACAAGCCGGAGCAGTTGCGTCTGCCCTTATTCTGTTTTGGATTTTTAGAAACCAAAAAGAAAAAATTGCTGAAGTGTATAAAACAGAAGTTCATGATTATTTTCCAACCGTGTTATTATTAGGGGTTATTGTACTTCTCATCATTGCCTCTTTCTTTCCGGTTATTTCTACTGCGACTGGTGGATTGATCAATGGTATCATTTGTGTATCATTGTTTGTTGTTGGTATTACTAGAAAAATGTTGATGAAAAAAGATACAAAACCGTTTGTTGAAGCATTAAAAGAAATCGATTATACCACATTATTGCTTTTAATTGGACTGTTTGTTGTCATTGGTGGTATTACTGAAGCTGGAGTGATTGATGAAATCAGCAAACTTTTTGTTAGATTAAGTGGAAACAATTTATTCTTAATTTTTTCTCTTATTTTATGGGCTTCTGTACTATTCTCTGCTTTTATAGACAATATTCCTTATGTTGCAACCATGCTTCCAGTTGTTGGTGCCATCGCTCTTCAACTTGGAGTAGAACCATATATTTTGTATTTTGGATTGCTGATTGGAGCAACTTTAGGAGGAAACTTTACACCAATTGGGGCTTCTGCAAATATCACAGGAATTGGGATTTTGCGGAAGGCTGGTTACGAAGTGAAAAATTCTGACTTCTTTAAAATTGGTATTCCATTTACATTAATTGCTGTACTAACTGGCTATATTCTACTTTGGGTTATTTGGAGTTAAAAGCATTACACTTGTTTTTTATATTTCATGTGCTATAATAGTATTGTAAAGTGTAGTGCAACCATTGCATTTTATCAATATGATTAATTGATATCAAAGGAGATTAAAGAAATGTTAAACGAAAAAGTAACGAAATTATTAAACGAACAAATCAACAAAGAATTTTATTCCGCTTATTTGTATTTAGATATGGCGAACTTCTATACTAACAAAGGATTAGATGGATTCGCAAATTGGTTCAATGTGCAAGCATTAGAAGAACAAAGCCATGCAATGTTATTCGTCAAGTATTTACAAAACAATGGATTTGCCGTCACGCTAGAAGCAATTGCAAAACCACATTTGGTTTTCAAAGATTTGAAAGAACCGCTTCTTGGAGCATTAGAGCACGAAAAATTTGTAACAGCATCGATCCACAACATTTATGATGTTGCAATGTCTGTAAAAGATTACCGCACAATGGAATTCTTAAATTGGTTTGTAAAAGAACAAGGTGAAGAAGAGATGAATGCAGAAAACTTAATTCTTGCATTTGAGAACTTTGGAAAACAAGTTGGTCCATTGTATGCAATGAATCACGAATTAAAAGAAAGAAAGTTTAGTGAACCTTCACTAGATTTAGATTAATAGACGCAAAAATCACCACAAATGTGGTGATTTTTTTATTGATTTTTTAAAACTTAAGAGTATAATATATCAATATAGTGAGGAATATATATGAAATTGTTAATTTATGTTATGAATAATATTGCTTTGCTTGATCGTTTTGTTCATGAATTGAAAGATAATCAGATCAAAGGCGCAACTATTTTAAATAGTACAGGTATGGGTAGGAAATTGATTGAAAGTGATGATTTTGATATCATTGGTTCGTTAAAAGCTGTGTTTGAAATTCCTAGAACAGATTCTAAAGTGATATTGATGGCACTAGAGGATGTACAAATTCCAACCGTTTTAGATATCATTGATCGTCTTGCTGGTGATTTATCGAAACCCAACACTGGGATTGTTTTTACTTTGCCGATTGACTTTGTAAAAGGATACAAGAAGTAGAAGGCGCTTTAAAAATGGAGATTTTATTATTTGCCGGGATTGTGTTAGTCACCGGCCTTCTTTTTGGTAAATTGGCTAAATATGCCCATTTACCAACAGTTACTGGTTATTTGGTTGGTGGGTTACTCATTGGACCAAGTGTATTTGGTGTAATTAGTGAAGCAAATATTGGTTCTTTGGGATTGGTATCTCAAGTTGCTTTGGGTTTTATTGCTTTTTCCATTGGGAACGAGCTTAAGTTAAGTTATTTTAAGCGTGTTGGTTCAAGGCCAATTGTCATTGCTGTTTTTGAATCATTATTTGCTGTCTTATTTGTTTTTGTTGGTTTAATTTTATTCTTTTTGATTCGTGGTGATTTGAATGTTACCAATATCCGTTTTGCTCTTATTTTATCAGCCATTGCGGCAGCAACTGCACCTGCAGCAACATTGATGGTGATTCGACAATATCGTGCATCGGGATCTTTAACAGAAATGTTAATGAGCGTGGTTGCTTTGGATGATTCTGTAGCACTGATGCTATTTGGTATCAATGTTGCCCTTGCAAATGCCTTAGGTGGAAGTAGTGGATCAATTTTCATACAAATTTTAAAACCGATTTGGGAAATTGTGTTTTCATTAGGAATTGGCGCATTATTTGGTGTGACACTGACTCTTGCTTGTAAGTGGTATTCGAATCGGGGTAATCGTGTTTCGGTTGTGATTGCTTTGCTGTTCTTAACTATTTTCCTAACATATCATTTTGGTGGATCGGTATTACTTGCATGTATGGCTCTTGGTGGTGTGTTCGCCAACTTAAGCAAAGATTATGATGAGGTTACCAAATTGACTGCTTATGTAACACCACCTATATTTATGATGTTTTTTGTCATAAGTGGAGCTGAACTCAATGTATCGATTATTTTTGTTGTTGGTTTGATTGGCCTTGTTTATGTCTTGTTTCGCGTTGCAGGGAAAATATTTGGTGCTTGGTTTGGAAGTAAGATTACTCATGCTGAACCAAAGATTGCGAAATATTTAGGATATACCTTGATTCCTCAAGCAGGTGTTGCCATTGGTCTTAGTTTGATTGCAACACAAATTCTGAATGTAGAGATGGGGTCGCAAATACGAACCATAGTACTTGCGGCAACGCTAATCTATGAATTGGCTGGTCCTATCATTACTAAGATTACGTTAAAGAAAGCCAAGGAAATTAATTTAAGTGAAAATTATTAAAAAATAGCCCTTTTATGGGCTATTTTTTCTATATCATATACGTTTATTATCCATGGTGCTCCTACTAAGAATCGAACTTGGATCTAAGCATTACCATTGCTTTGTTTTACCACTAAACTATAGGAGCAGTTACAACTAGTATTATACCAAAAATGAAATGTGATTTCAACTATTTTAAGTGCAAGCTTTCTTTTTATCTCGTAACATCAACTTGCATTTAAATACAAATAGTGTATAATTAAATTACGAAAAATGGTAAAGGAGCCAAGCGATGAAGTCATATACACTGAGAATATCGATTTTATTTTCTACAATCTTAGCAATTGTCGCTTTGGTGGCATATGGAGCATATGTATTTATTGCTGACAATTTTGTAAGTCAAAAAGCACAAGAAAATATGCTTTACATCAATCAAAAAATTGCACTACATGTTGATTTGCGAATTAATTATGATTATGATAAATTACAAGATACCATAAATAATTTAGATTCAGCCAACGGCGATACCTTAGATCAGCTAAATGACTTAAAGGATGAACTCTTTTTAGGAAATATGAACTATCTTGCATTTGGAAGTATTGCCAATGATCGATATACGATAGATGGTGTTAATTATTTGTTTAATGATGAATTCCTTTATACCGATTATTATAACCAAAATGTTGCTGTCTTTGCTTTTGGTGATGCCTTTCGTGACAATGAAAACAAAGAACCACGAGGTTTCTTTAAGGTAGGAAACATCATTGCAGTATTTGATGCCATTGCTTATTTTGATCCGATGTTTTTAGAAGTAGAAAATGCTCCTGAAAATCAATATTTTATCATTAGCAAAGATGGTTTCATTCAATATCAAATTGATCATGAAACCAACAAAGATAAATTGTTTGAGCATTATGTTAGAGGCCTCAATGATGAAGAGCAAATTGAAAAAGTAGTTGCCAATTTATATGACGGAAAATCTGGAGTCACCACGGTTAATTTTGATGGAAAACAATCCTTTTTAGCCTATTCACCGCTTTCCAAAGAATTTTCCACTCGTGATTTATTTGTTGTTCATACATTTTCGAAAAACGATGTTTTAAGTTCCATGGGATATTTGACCATGTCTTTGGTCATCATTTTGGTTTTGGTTGCCATTGCTTTCGCAATCGGATTGTTTGGTATTTATCACTTGCTTAGGTCCAAAAACTCTGATGTAGAAGCTGCAAGATTGATTTATTATTATTCCAAACCATATATTGCTAGAGTGTCTTCATCGGGAAAAATTCGTTTCTTTAATAAAACGTGTAAAACAAATATTCAGTCCTATCATCTTTTTAATACGATTTTAGATTTCAAAACTGATGTCGACAATTCCGTATTGCTTTCTTACTTAAGAAAGCAACATCCGTTTACGGCTTTGTTTACTTCCATTACCAATGAAGAAATATACATTCGCTTTATTCCGTTGCGGTCTGGCTTTGGTTATTATTTATTGGGTGAAGACATAACCCAAAGAGAAAAAGATTACCTCTTTAATCGCAACATGGCACTGTATCAAAAAACAACCAAGCTTCCAAACAAAAATTACTTAATCATCAAATTAAGAGATTTGTTTAATAACAGTGAAGCGCTTGGATTAAAAAATTCTTTGGTTGCTTTTGATATCATTTCTTTTAAAAACATCAACAATTTATTTGGTAATAAAATTGGTGATGAGACCTTAATTACATTAGCTGAAATCGTTTCGAAATCCATTGAAGGTAAAAAAGCTACGTTATTTAACACAGAAGCCGACAACTTTGTTTGCTTGTTTGAAAGCATCGATAGTTTTGATGATGTGAAAAAATGGGTGCAGGATATCTTGGTTGTTTTGGATAAGCCAGTGGAAATCCAAAAGAATTTATTGATTTTAGATGTGAAAATGGGAATATTCAATATTGAAAGTGATTTATACAATAACTTGACCCCAAACATGGCTTACGACCATGCGATGATTGCCTTAAAGCGAGCGAAAAATTCTCGTAGCGCCAAATTCATAACGTATGATTTGGGATTAGGTCAGTTTATCACCCGAGAACAAATTATGGAAAATGATTTGTTGAAAGCCATACAAGAAAATGAATTTGTGATGTATTTACAACCACAGTTTGATAATTCTGAAGGAAGAATCGTTGGCTTTGAATCCTTGATTCGTTGGAACAATCCGAAATATTTGTTGGAATCTCCGGCTCATTTTATTGAGTTAGCAGAACAAAACAATTTAATTATTGAAATTGGAAAGTTTGTTATTTTAGATACCTTTAGAATTGCAAAAGAATTAGAACAATACAATGTTCATATTTCTATTAACATTTCGCCTGTGCAATTATTGCAAGCAGGGTTTGTCAGTGAGATTGTAGAAGTGTACGACCGCTTTGCTTTAAAACCACATGCCATATCAATTGAAATTACTGAAACATTCTTGATGACGAACTTTGATAGTGTCATTGAAAAAATAAAATTATTAAAAAATCATGGGTTTAATATCCATCTTGATGATTTTGGAACTGGTTATAGTTCTATGCTCTATTTAAAAGATTTGCCAATCGATACCATTAAGATTGACAAGGAATTTGTTCGTCATTTGAATACTGACAAGTTCTCAAGAGCCATCGTTTCGAAAGTCATTTCAATGGCAAGGAGTCTTGATCTAGATATCATTGCTGAAGGTGTTGAAGATGAAAAGCAGAACCAATTCTTGATGAAGAGTGGATGTAGCATCATCCAAGGTCATTTAATCAGTCCTGCTGTACCGGTAAGTGTTGCAGAAAAATTAATTAATGAGTATAATATTGACAAAACAAAAGAAATAAAAACAAAATCAAGAGAAAAGTAATATATTATTTTTTGTTTTGTGATACAATGAAGTTGAGGTGATTCCATGTTTCTCGCAAATTTTAATGATGGCGCATATATCTTTTTATCGATTATTGCTCTTGCAATCACGATTACTATTAGTATTTTTTTAGTAAAGTCGGTATTAAGAGAAAGAGCAAAATTTCAAGAAGAAAAAACTGTTTTATTGGAAGGACTCTTGTCTAAGTCAGAGTTATATAACGGCATAACAGGATATATAACGAAAAGTTCTTTTGATGCTTCATTTGCTTTGTTGTATGTTGATATTGATAAATTCACCGATATCATTAATGCTTTTGGAGAAAAGGAAGCAGATCGAGCTTTGGAAAAAATCGCGAACAATATAAGCCAAGCATTGCCAAGACGTGTACAAATGGCAAGAATTACGGGTGATGAATTTTTAATCTTTTTGAAAGGAGATTATGATCGCATCCAAAGTTTGGACCTAGCAAAAAAATTGCTTGAAGTTGTTCGTGCTCCCATTAAAATTTATAGTGACACCTTTGTAAATCCGACTGCCAGTATTGCTGTTTGCTTTTATCCAAAGCATGGCAATACTTTAAAACAATTGATTAATTCTTTAAAGATTTCCATCTATATGATTAAGAAAAAAGGTGGAAATAATACAATGCTTTATTCTGAAGAGATCAAAGAATCAGAATTAGAAAATTTAGAATATTATTATCAAATTAAAAGTGCTATGAAAAATAAAGAGTTTTTACTTTATTTTCAACCGATTATTAATGTAAAAACGGGTGACATTTATGGTGCAGAAGCTTTGTTAAGGTGGAATCATCCAGAACATGGAGTATTGGCTCCAAACCAATTTATTAATATTATGGAACAATCTGGAGATATTTATTGGGTAGGTCTTTGGGGAATCGAGAATTTGATCAAAGAGTTTTATGATATTAAAAATGAGTTTGCTGATATTGATTTTCGCATGTCGTTGAACTTAAGTCCCAAACAGTTGATTGGTAAAAATTTGGTGATGGATTTTCAAAAAATATTAAAGAAATATCGCATCCAAGCTTCACAACTTACGCTTGAAGTTGTGGAATTTGCTTTGTTTGAAAAATATGATGAAATTATGGCCAATATTACAAAGTTAAAAGAAGTCGGATTTAAGATTGCAATTGATGGTTTCGGCCTTGATTTTGCAACACTTGCAAAATTAGAAAAAATGCCAATTGATATCATTAAACTAGATCGTTCTTTCTTAAGTGATAAACAAGAATCGTACATGACAGAAAAATTCGCCAGTTTGTTGGTTGGCTTTGCTGGAAGTAATGAAAAGATCGTTGTTTCTGAAGGCGTTGAAAACTTTGAAATGTTAGAAAAGGTGAATAGTTTCGGCATTGAACTGGTTCAAGGTTATTATTTTGGTTATCCTATGGCGGGAGACGATCTAAAAGAGTATATTCGTAATCGCTCTTGGGAAGGAAAACTTTTAAAATAAATCATATATTTTATTGACAACAAAAATAATGCACTTAAAGTTTAACTATGTTTAATTATTTAATCGTTTTTGTTGACAGGGGTATTGCAGTGTGATAAACTATAGACACTAAAGTAGAAAAATGTTAAAGGCAAACCTAGAGAAATTTAGGGACGCAAAGCTATAGGGCCTGAAATGGTAGCCAGTTGTCATTATTTATAAT
>CAZYFI010000034.1:0-13402 GCA_964646985.1 uncultured Bacteroidales bacterium | reverse complement strand
ATTATTGAAGTTGTGAGCAACTTTGATCCTGATATCATTGTTGATTTGCACGAATCTCGTGACAGTTATACCAATGGATATTTGGGTGATTCTGTTATTTATAGCAATGTGAAAACAGCACTGTTTGCTCTTGAGATGACGGAAGAAATGAATGCAAAGTACATAACAGAGACAGACACCTTGTTTCATGTAGAAAATAGTGCTCCAGAAGGAAGTTTTAATTACCATTGCAGTCAAACATTTGATGCCATGGTTATGACTTTTGAAACCAACCGCAAATTGGATCTATCAAAACGGATTGATCAACAACTTGCCCTTATTCAAATATTGATGAACAAAATATAGAAAATGGAGGAAATATGAAAGGAAAAACGTTTTTTTCAATCTTTGTCTTTGTCCTAATAGCTCTACTGGCAGTAGGATGTAAGAAAGAAGAACCACCAGTTGAAACCATTACCCCAATCGTTGATGTATTAGGTACTTTTACTAATAATCAAGAAGTAGTTGTAGAAGGAGTCATTTATGGAAAAACCACAAGCGGTTTTTACATTTCTGATTCTAATCTTGGGAAGATTTTTGTAACTTACGCAACAACAGCAAATGTTGGTGATAAAGTAAAAGTAAAAGGAACTTATGGTATTGTTTCTAACATGCCAAGAATTAAAAACGTAACTGCTGTTACGGTAAGTGCATCGAATCAAACATTGCCGACTCCTGAGGTTATGACGGTTGAACAAGTATTACAATTATCAGGAACCGCAAAGACTGGTTCTTATTCGAAATTAGTCAATTTAGTTGTAACTGTTGAACAAGGAACAACAGGAATCATTCTTAAGAGTGATGAAGCAAACAGCCTCATTCTTTCTAGTGTGACTGATCAAGCCTTATTAACAGCATCGGTCGGAAAACGGGTTACCATTCCTGTTATTTTACACGAATATAACACACTTGATTTGATTTGGCGTGTGACATTTGCAGGAACTGCAGCTGACATCACTTTAACACCGATTAGTTTTAATACACTAGTAGAAACTGCTATGACACACATCAATAGTGTTGTTCCAACTGATGTTTATGGGGCTTTGGTTTTACCAGCTTCTCATCCAACAATCAGTTATTTACAATATACTTGGAGTGTTGCCGCTAATAGTTATGTATCTATTGATGCCGAACAAAAAGTATCTATCGTAACAGATGAAGCTGATCATGCGATTGCTCTAACAGTATCGATTACTGATGGAGTAGAAACAACAACCAGAACAGTGAACATTACTTCCAAAGCGATTACTCGCCGTGAAGTATCACAATTGTTTACTGATATGCCAACAATGGATGGCTCTACAGTATTACTACATGGTGTTGTTGTTGCCTTTACGCGCAACCAAAGTTTAACCATTCGTTCGATTATCTTAAAAGATATGACAAATTCCGATACCATTTCCGTTGATTTTGCGGATGCTGGTGAAAACCAATTATTGCATTTAAGCCAAGAATATCAAAACTTAAAACTTGGTGATGAAATTGTAGTGCGTGGTTTGTTTAGAACTGTAACTCGTCAAACTGTACACACAGTAACATCTCTTGAAGTGTTGAGTTCAAATAATCCAGTGGCTCATGATACAGAAAATGCTTTTGTATTAGATTCCAAAGCAGCATATGAAGAATTAGGGAATAATTTTGATCAATATTCAAGCAAACTTGTTAAGTTTGATGATCCATTTATGAATTATTCTACTTCAACACCTCCAACAAACACAAACTGGGTTCGTCTTGGATATAGTGATACAACAGCGAACGCCAAACACGATGGAACACATGTTTATGCCATCTTAATTGCTGCCAATGATGAAGCAACTGGTTCAGAAAAATGGCACAAGATGTTTGAAATTCCATTCTTAGCTGGTCCAGCTGAGCAATTTGGTGGATATTTCTATGCTTATGTTATGTATGTATCTGACACTTATATCGCATTTGTTGTTCCTGATGCATCGATGTGGGTTTATGAAAACCAAACATCGGTTGAATATGATTTAGGAAAAGGAATTCCTACTTCCCTTGAAGAAGGTGAAGTCGTATTGCCAGCAACACATCCAGCAGTGACTGGAAATGTTGTTTGGTCTTCTTCTAATGAAGCCTTAATTTCATCTACTACTGGACAAGTTACCGGTGTTGATGCGAATACCGTTGTTACTTTGACCGCTGTTTATACATATAAAGAAGTGCAATTTACCAGCGTTTATGAAGTTACGATTCTAGGAACGCAAGCCCTCACTGTAAGTGAAGTATTAGCAAATGCAGCCGATGCTTCACAAGTAAAAGTCAAAGGTATTTTCGTTGCTTATCAATCTGATGGAAACGCCAATGCCGCAAGGGATGGCATTATCCTTCTTGATGAAACAACCGGAGAATTATTATTAGTTAATGCGATGGCTCAAGTTGGTGGAGTATGGGGAGCATACATTGATAGTTTCCAAAACACACTTGAATTTGGTCATGAAGTCCAAATCGTGGGTACATTCTACCATAACACACCAGCAGTTGGCTCTGGTCCACTTCAAACTGGTCGTAAGTACTTAGAAGTTGGTACAGATTCCGTTATAAAACGTTTGTCTGATGTTAAGAAAACCATTGATTGGAAAACCCAAAATGCAACCATCATTAATAATGATGAAGATTTGGTCGCTTTTGCAACCAATGTCGCATTTGGAAAATTAATTAAATTTGTAGGAACAGTGGATAGCCCAATTTATATTGGTGGATCTTCAAGTTCTAATTATGTAGATATTAATATTAAGGTGTTTAAGAAAGATACAATTATTAGTGATGAAACAAAATATGAAGGCCAAACATTTTCTTTGAAAAACTCTGTAAACACAGCAAATGCTGGCGAAACTTGGTTGGCTGATTTGCTTGGTATTACGGAAGCGTTTGTTGGTCCTTCTGCAACCAACCCAGCAAAACCATTTGTTGGTACCATTTATGTAGTAGTCAATGCGAGAACATCGACTTATTACCAAATGTCAATTGTGAACTATTCTGAAGCATCTGTTTCCAAGGTTTATCTTGATAGTGAAGTCAATCAAGCATTGCTAGAAGGATTGCCAGCAACACAAGAAACTGGCGCATTTGGAATTACACTTCCAACAACACATCCTGCGATTACAGGTACTGTCAGTTGGGTATCCTCAAATGAAACCCTCATCAATTTGTCTACCAATACGGTTGGTCAAGTAGGAACAGATACACAAGTAACACTTACAGGTACTTATACTCTTTATGGAGCAACAAAAACAGTTGAGCTAGTGGTGCTGGTATTGGCTTCTGCAGCGTCTGGTCCAAAAGAAGTATCTGCTTTGCTTTCAACGGGCGTTGAAAATTTAGAAACAGAAGTGGTCGGATTTGTTGCGGGCTTCCAATCTGATGGAAATAACGACAATACACGTGATGGTATTTTGTTAATGGATAAAACAACTGGCGAACTATTAATCGTCAATGGTGTAGGTCTTGTAAATGTAGAAAGTACTTATGGGGTTTATAAAGATCAAGCTGGCAATGTGCTAGAAATTGGTCATGAAGTCATCGTTTCTGGTGTTTATCATCTTGATGCTCCATCGATTGGCACTGGCCCGGCCCAAACAGGCAAGAAGTATTTGCAAGTTGCAGCAACTTCGACTCTAACTCGCGTTTCAGACACCAAGAATACACTTCCATGGGATAAGGCAAACGCCATTGTCATTGATGAAGATGCTGATTTGGTAGCATTTGCTGCCAATCCAGTTTATGGGAAATTAATTAAGATTGTTGGTTCCACAGCAAGTCCAATTCAGTTGGGTGGATCTAGCTCAACCTATGCAACCATGAACGTAAAATTCTTTATGAATAATGCCATTGATAATACCGCAACCAAATATAGTGGCCAAACATTTGCCTTCAAACACAATACCAATCTTCCAAATGCAACCGCAACTTGGCTGAATGATTTATTTGGAATTTCTGCTGGTTTTGTTGGCCCTACTTCTACCATTCCACTAAAACCTTATACAGGAACGGTCTATGCCGTATTATCGGCACGTACTTCTACATACTTCCAATTACAAATAGTGAATTATGGCGAATGCAGTGCTAGTCCAATATCATAAGATCTGGCTAACAATAATCAAAAACGAAAATAAAAAACAGCCACCAGATTTCTGGTGGTTGTTTGAATAAAACGAAATCTTGTGTTCACTAGATTTGTGAATTTTAAACAAAAAACAATAAATTAAGAAAGGAAATGAGGTATATGTTGACAATCAAAAAGCATTTCAATGAAGCAATATTCATTTCCTTTTTCTTATTTGATAGGAAATGGTGAAACAATGAAAGATATTACTTGGATTGTTGTTATTGCTTTTACTGCCTTTGCGTTTGTTTATTTGGTAGGCGAACAGATTATTCTTAAAAAAATAAGAAAACAATTTAAAATTGTGATTCATGTCAATGGAACAAGAGGGAAAAGTACCGTAGCCCGTTATATGGATGGAATCATGCGAGAAGCAGGATACCGAACTTTTACAAAAACGACAGGAACGATTCCCATGGTGATTCATTGTGATAAAACCGAAGAAAGAATCAAACGCCTAGGAAGAGCTAATATTCGTGAACAAACAAAAATGATGTGGAAAGCGCATCGCGAACATGCAGAAGTTTTGATTTTAGAATGTATGGCAGTTGATCCCTTGTTACAATGGCACTCAGAAAATCATATCATTCATGCTGATATTAATATCATAACCAATATTAGGCATGATCATTTAGCCGAGATGGGAAGTAGCCTAGATGATATTATTTGTTCATTGGCTAACACCGCATCAAGTAGTACCATTGTAGTAAGCGCTGATACGAAAAATGTAAAAAAACTAGAAGAAATCATTACCCAGAAGCAAGCAAAATTTGTCTATGCTGAGCCCGTTGAAATGAGCAATCAATCTACGATGATGCAAGAGAACATCAGTGTAGCGATTAAAACAGCCAAATTATGTGACATCACAACAGAGATTGCCCAAAATGGTATCAATCACTATCTTCCAGATCCCGGGGCATATAAACAAATCAAAATCAATGATTTTGTCTTGATCAATGCTTTTTCAGCAAATGATCCCGAAACAACCATGATGTTATTCCAAGATGCAATGAAACAATATCCCAATAACAAAATAACTTTATTGGTGAACAATCGTGGTGATCGACCTGAACGAACCATGCAAAACATAGAATTGATCCAACAAATAAAACCACAAAAAGTTTATATTGCTGGAGATAATGCCAATTATGTGTATCGAAAAACCAAGCAGTACACAAACGCAAGATATTTTAAAAAATTAGACGATCTCTTGCAAGAAGAAATCGTATTTGCTTTTGGTAATATTGGCAATCAAGGATTTCAAATCTTACAAGCTTGTGAGGAAAGGAGAAAACAATATGGTCATTAATACAATTGTATTGGGTTTAATTTTAGCAATCTTATTTTTTGAAATAACCCAAGTTTCTCCTGGAGGATTGATTGTTCCTGGATTGCTTGCTATGTATTTTGCAAGGTGGGATTGGATTATCACCACCGTTTTGATTGCAATCCTTACTTATTTGATTGTGAAAGTGGCATCAAGATACTTATTAATCTTTGGAAAACGAAAATTTGTATTGTATATTTTAATTAGTTTGATATTAAGTTATTGTTTGTCTCTTTTTACATCTTATATTCCCTTTTCTTGGGCAAACATTTCGATTGTTGGTTATACGATTGCTGGTATTATTGCTAGTAATTTAGACCGCCAAGGAATTACAAAAACGGTGAGTGCTTTGGGTATCGTACTACTATTAACACAATTGATTGTTTGGGGATTGGCATTGATGTAATATGAAAAACAAATTTTATTTGATTTGGTTTGTATTCTTATTGGTATTTACCATAATGATTGCGAAAACAAAACAAGAAACACAAAGTACTTATTACGAAGAGAAGATACAAGCAACAAGTCTAACCATAGAAGCCTATCAAGCGATTTATGATTATCGTCTTGAACACAATATTGTGCTTCAAGATCCCACACGCCAAGATGAATTATCAGATGAATTAGAAACAGGATTGATTGGGTATTGGTTGACAGATATTACTACGACATCTGGTTCATTAAGAGCAAAACAATTGTCGGTGAACCCTAATTTTGCAGCAGTCGTGATAGATATGCTAGAAGAAGCCAAGGTACAAAAAGGCGATGAAGTAGGAGTCGTTGTTTCTGGTTCCTTTCCTGCCATTGCGATTGCCACAATTTGTGCTTTGCAAACAATGGAAATGAAACTGTTTGTCATTCCTTCCATTGGAGCATCTAGCTATGGGGCGACTATTGTTGATTTTACCATTGTGGATATGTTCCAAGTTTTGGAGGAAGCCTCATTGATTCATCAACCCATACAGTATGTTTCATGGGGAGGAAATGATGATTTGGGAAATGAATATCCAGTTGAAACAAAAACGGCAATTAGAAACCGCATTGAAGATGAAAATACTTCGTTTTTGAATGGAGGATCATTTGATGCGGTCGTGAATAATCGCATGGAACTGTTCCAAGAAGAATTGCCGAAAATGAAAATGTTCATTAACATAGGTGGACACTTTGCCTCTATGGGACAAGGAATGTCAACATTTCTTGATGACAATGGATTAATATTAAGAACAAAACGCTTATATTCACCTAATCGTGGTTTAATCAATCGTTATTTAGAACAAGGAATGCCAGTAATTCATTTTATTAATATTGAAGATTTGGTGATGGAATATGATTTATCGCTGAACCCAGAATCGCCTAAAATAGATTTAGAGTCAGATGTATATTATGATGAAGTAGTACAATTACCATTATTGCTTGTTCCGATGATTTTTTCACTTGGATTATTTATTTTTCTCATTATACATAAAATTAAAAAGCCAAAACCTGATGTAAAATAAAAACTTTCATTTTCGAAATCGAAATGAAAGTTTTTTAGTTTACAATAAATATTGATAATCACTATTCTTGGGAAATAATGTGTTTGAATAATCGATTCAAGTCTTCACGACTTAAGAATGGATAAAGGGCATTCATTTTGTCACTTGATATTTTTCCTTCTAGGTACTGATCAACAATCAATCCTAATTTATCTTCACTAACAAAAGGGGCGATTAGCATAGGATCATATTTGGAATTTCCAGAATAAAATGCTTTTTCAAACAAATCAGATGCATCTTTTTCATCTAAGAAAGGAAGAATCATTGGCAAATTGAGATCTTTTACTGCTTCATCGTCATTCAAAATTTTTATAAACAAATCATGAATGTCTTCATCATCCAAAAATGGTAAAATTTGCATAAGTTTTGTGGATTTCATTTTTGGTTTTCCTTCGCTTTTGGGTTCCTCAGTTTTCTTTGTTTCTTCATGGGGTATTTCTGTTTTGTTATTGTCTTTTAAGTTTTGATAAAACGCTTGTTTTTCTATTTCATCGGTAAATAAGAGTGGTTCTTGATTCAAATGACATTTCCTCGCTTCGTCTAATGTCACTTGGACATGGATTTCTTGATTGTCTACAATCATTTTTTTTAAGATCATTTTTGTCCTCCATAAAATATTTTGTTGAAAAGAAATTTTTGTTCACTTGGAGTTAATCTAACTTGTAAACTAGATAAGTTGCATGTGATTTTATGTTCTTTGATTGCTTTTAAAACCATCATTCTTTCGGATGGTGAAAATTGATAAAAAACATCGGGAATATTGACGTCAAGCTCATTTCTGATTATTTTGTTAATCACAAATCTTCTATCATGATTTTGAAACAAATCATTGGAATTGTTAACAATTGTTTTTTCATTAAGACACAGTAAATCTTCAAAATCTGTGTTAAAGGTTTTACATAATGTATAAAGCAAATCAATGGAAGGTAAACTTGTTCCGTTTTCCCATTTTGATAAAGCTTGCCTTGTGATGTTAAGACGATTGGCCAAATCATCTTGCGTCATTTCCAAGTTTTTGCGATATTGATATATTTTTAGTCCGACTTTATATTGATCAATCACATTTTTACCTCCACAATACTATTATACTTTTCAAACCAAGTAAAGTCACGCAACATTTGGTTGCAAATTATGATAATATGGATAAAAGACAAAACTACAAAAAATAAAAAGTTCAAAAACGATTGGGAAAAAAGGCATTTTATGTTATGATAATAATAAGAAAAAAGAGGCTAGATATGAATAAATTACTGAGTTTGCTTTTTATTGTAGGTTTACTTATTTTGTTTGTTGGATGCAATACCCAAGATGAGCCATCTATTACAATAGAAAACGACAACATTACATTAGAGATTGCTGAAGAAATCACGATAACTCCTGTGGTAAGCAAAGAATATTTTCTTGTTTGGAGTAGTAGCAATCAAAATATTGCAACTGTTGACAATGGGAAAATTACCGGGTTGGCTTTAGGAATCGCCTATATTTCTGTTCAGATTGTTGAATCGAATATAAAGAAGACAATCACTGTGAATGTGGTAGCAAAAAGCATTCCCACACTAGAAATCATTGGCCCAAATAAGATTGTTGTTGGTGATGAAATTAGCTATCAAACCAATATTGTTTTAGATCAAGTCATTTGGAAGTCAAATGATAGTACCATTGCTACTATGAGTGAAGAAGGGGTTTTGGTCGCATTACAGGTAGGTCAAGTTAGCATTACCGCAGAATGTGAAGGTTATCATTCTGGAATCATCACAATTGATGTTGGGTTAGAAGAAGTTAGTGAAATGACCATTACGGGAAAAACGAAAGTTGCCGTTGGTGAACATGTTACTTATGAAATTTCCCTATTGCCAATCAGTGCCACAGGAAGAATCATTTGGTCAACGAGTAATGAATGTTTAGCAAGCATGAATAATCTTGGCGAAGCGGTGTTCTATGATGCAGGAGAAGTTATTTTTACCGCAACATTAGAAGAAAATGAAGAAATTGTATCGAGCATTACTGTGGAAATATATTATGCCAACATAGAAGAACAAATTTTTTTGGTTGATGATGACTTTTCCTCATTAAGCGAAAATGAATCGATTTTTTATGAGCAAAAATTATATCAATATCAAAAGAATGCGTTTGCCTCCATACAAGAAGCCATCAACGCCGTTTTAGAACCAAGTCAAATCTTTGTTTTAGAAGGATTATATGAAGAGTCTATTCATATTAGTAAGAGTGATATCACAATCATTGGGCCCAATCAAGATGTTGATTTAAGCATCGATTCAAGAGTAAGTGAAGCAGTAATCAATGCTCCGATTCAAATGGATGCACAAGTAAACAATATGACATTTAATGGGTTGGCTTTTACAAAATCTGCAACCATCATTGGAGCAGGAAGTCACAATCATTTTGTCTTCACAAACAATTATGTATATGAAACCAATGTGGTTTTAACTCCTTGGGTAGAAGATGCATCTTATACGACTGGATTTATTACCATAAAAGATCTTCCTACTTATTCAGATCAAATATTGATTTCCCACAATTTATTTTCTCAATTAGGTGATGTGGCCATCAATTATTCTAATGTAAATAATTTAAAAGTGTTGGGAAATACTTTTGTTGACTTTACAAAAGATGCCATTCGTTCTACCAAAGGAATTGTCAATAAAACCAGTCAATGGTTGTTTAAAGACAATGCGTTCAAGAATAGTCCATACAATGCTTTATTCTTTAGGACATACGGCTCAAGTGCTGGAAATGTAGAAAGCATGGTTTCCATCTTCGATAATCATTTTGAAAATTTAGGTTCTAATGAACAATTATTTGTTGGTGCCATTTCTTTTCGCAATTTTCAAGAAGGGTTTACTTATGTCAATATTAGTTACAATTCTTTTGTGAATTGTACAAATTACATTATGTTAAGAAACAATGCCATCACAGCAAATCAAAGCAATTTTGTTGGATTTATCAATTATAATCAATTTGTTGGAACCCCAAAGAAATATTATTTAAACAATAAAAACACAATGGATACAGTATCTACAAATCCAAATAATATCAATATGGACTACAATTTTTATGGCAATGCGTTGGGATTTTCACTAAATCTTTCTGAATATGCAAGTTTTTTTAATGGCTCAAGTTCGCTTGCCAATCCATTATCGCTTGTAAATGAATATTTAAATTATCCAAGAATATATGCAAGCAATGTGATTAGGTTAGATACCAGTCCCAAATTGATTTCAACGGAAGGTACAGTTTGGTTGAGTTCTAATGATGCTGTGGTCCAAGTAGATCAAACAGGGACAGTCAAACCAAATGCATTGGGACAAACAACCATTCGTGCAAGCAAAGGCGGATATGAGACTTCTTTTTTTGTGAAAGTGTTGCCATCCCTTAATATTGATTACATCAAAAGAATATTAGAAATCGCGATTGGCCAAGAAGGATATGTAGAAGGGCCAAACAATGATACAAAATATGGAACATGGTATGGAATGCCCAATCAACCTTGGTGCGCTATGTTTGTTTCATGGAGCGCCAACCAAGCAAAAATAAGCACAACCATCATTCCCAAATATGCCAGTGTTAGTTTGGGGATGGCATGGTTCCAAGATCGTCAATTGTTCCAATACAAAGGAACATATGTTCCCAAAGCGGGGGATATTATCTTTTTCAAAAGCGATGGAGCTTCCCATACTGGATTGGTTATCTCATCTGATGGCGTAAAAGTGTATACCATTGAAGGGAATACGAGCGATAAGGTTGCGAAAAGAAACTATGATTTAAACTATCGAACCATCACTGGGTATGGAACGCCAAACTATCCAACCTATGAAGGAGAACCATTTGTATTTGATATCAGTGATTCTACCGATGGAAGTGGAGCAAACACAAGGTAAGATATGGCAAAATGCAAAGATTGTGGAAACGTAATAGTTTCTAAAAATAAGTATTGTGGCAACTGCGGAAGAGAACTAACAAGTGTTGATTTTTATGTACCTAAAACATTAGACAAAAATAGTGGAAACAATTCAACAGAGAACCAAATTGCAACCATTCTTTTATTGATATTTATTTATCCCATTGGATTGTTATACATGTGGATTAGTCGGCCATTTACAAAAACAACGAGATTCGCCATTAGTGCCATTCTCATTGGTATGGCGTTATTTGGGCTTGGTTTGATTATCTGGTGGACGACGAGACCAGGTTATATTCATTAATCAAAATCTCTACCTTTTGGTAGAGATTTTATAATAGCAAATAATTGATGATATTTCTCTTTAGTTAATGAATGGTTTATTGTATAATAATAAAGGATTATAAAAGGATTAACATATGAAAAAAGTAGCTCATTTAGCTGGCGTTTTATTTTCAATTATTTTCGGGTTGACATTTATGTTTTCCAAAGTCGCTATGAATTATATTAGCCCAATGGGTTTGATAGCTTACCGTTTTTTGTTGGCGTTTTTGGTGTTTGAAGTATTGCGTTTGTGCAAAGTTATCAAAATTCATTTTAAAAAATCACAAGTGATATTATTGATAAAAGTAGCATTAATGGAACCTGTTTTATATTTTATCTTTGAAACCTATGGTTTAACATTAATTTCCAGTGGTGAAGCAGGAATGATGATTGCTTTGATTCCTATTTTTGTGACCATTTTGAGTTTTATCTTTTTAAAAGAATCCATCAGAATCATGCAAATTATATTTATTGTCATAAGTGTTGGTGGTGTATTGTTGATTCAATTGATGAACAATGAAACAAATGCAAATAATAGTGTTTGGGGTATTGTATTGCTTTTATTAGCGGCACTCTCAGCAGGGTTCTTCAATATTTTTTCTCGCAAAGCATCACAACAATTAAAACCAACAGAAATTACTTATTTTATGATGTTAGCAGGTGCTGTTAGTTTTAATGTGATTTATTTAGGGCAATTGATTGTTTCGGGAAATGCTTTAGCGTATGTGACCAATCTTGGTCATTGGGAAATTGTTGGGCCAATTGTTTACTTGGCTGTTGTTGCTTCCATTGGTGGATATTTTTTAGTCAATTTTGCACTTGCACAATTACCGGCCCATGTCACATCCATCTATTCTAATTTGTCAACCATTGTGGCTCTGATTGTGGGTACGCTTATTCTTCAAGAAAAATTATATTACTATCACTATATTGGTGCAGCTTTGATTATTTTAGGGGTTTATGGAACGGTTTGGCTAAACGCAAGACCACAAAAAAACAAAATAGAGGTTATAAAATGAAAAAAATTCAAGTTTTAATATTAAGTATATGCTTTTTATTCATCGTTGGTTGTACTGAAGAACCAGAATTTTCTCTCATTATTTCGAATGATGAAGTGGTACAAGTTGGAAGTCAAATGCATTTATCTGCCAATGCAGAAGTGTTTTGGACTTCATCTGATTTAGCCATTGCCACTGTAGACGAATTAGGCATAGTGGTAGGAGTCAGTCAAGGGAATGTTATCATTACTGCTACGTTAAAAAGTGATTCTTCCATTCGTAAAAATCATAGCGTGACTGTCATTCCATCTACCACACCTCCATGTGAAGAGTGCCTTCCCTGTGAGGAATGCATTGATTGTCCAGAAGGTGGAGTGTGTCCAACTTTCTCTTTTCCTGAACCGATTAGCGAAGATGAAGTATTTGTAGAACTTGGAATTGATCGCATTGATGAATATTTAGAATTGTTTTCTGGAAAGCGTGTTGGTTTGATTACCAACCAAACAGGATTTAATCGCAATCTTGTTTCTACCATTGATATTCTCCATGCAAAAGTGAATTTGGTTGCTTTGTTTGCACCTGAACATGGAATTCGTGGCGATCAACAAGCAGGATCATCTGTAAAATCATATGTTGATGAACAAACAGGGATTACCGTATATAGCTTGTATGGTACTACCATGAAACCAACGGTAGATATGATGAACTTAGTCGATATCTTATGCATTGATATTCAAGATGCAGGGGCTCGTTTTTATACTTATGTTTATACCATGGCTTATGCAATGGAAGCCTGTCAAGAAAATGGCAAAACATTTATTGTCTTTGATCGTCCCAATCCTGCAGGTGGACAGCAATTTGAAGGCAATATTTTAGATATGGAGTATTCGTCTTTTATTGGAAAATACCCAATTGTACAAAGACATGGTATGACAATTGCAGAATTGGCATATATGTTTAATGAAGAATTTGGGATTGGTTGCGACTTAAAAGTTATTTTGATGGAAGGATGGGGTCGTTATATGTACTATGATGATACCAAACTACCATGGGTTGTTCCATCACCTAATTTTCCATCAGTAGAAACAGCAATTGTTTACCCTGGGACATGTATTATTGAAGGAACAAATATGTCGG
>CAZYFI010000033.1:5086-13480 GCA_964646985.1 uncultured Bacteroidales bacterium | reverse complement strand
TAATTTAAAGATTTGCCTTGACTAAGAACCCACAATCTTTTTATCTCGTGCGGTGTCAAATCTCTAAATTCGCCTTCTTGTAACCCTTCAACAGTAATCTCACCAAATTTTATTCTTGTTAAACGTTTGACAGGAAAACCCACCTGAGCAAACATTTTTTTGATTTGATGATATTTTCCTTCTGTTAATATAATCCCTACCAAAGAAGAATTGTTTTTTCGATCCATACTTTCTAAATAGGTCTTACATTTTCTGGTTACATAATCATCAATTTGAATGCCTTTTTCAATTTTACTTAAAACAGGCTTTGGTATGATTCCTTCTATTCTTGCTAAGTATTCTTTTTCTAACTGGGATGATGGTCCAACAAGTTCATTCATAAATTCTCCATCATTGGTTAGCAAAAGCACCCCTTTTGTATCATAATCAAGTCTTCCAACCGGAAATAGATGAAGATTTTGCAAATTGGAAGGCAAAATGGAAATCACAGTTTTTCGATTGTGTTCATCATTGACCGTAGAAACAACATAGCGAGGTTTATTCATAACAATGTATTTGAAATCAACACGTTTAACAATTTGATCATCCACCATAATAATATCATCTTTTGAAGCTTTATAGCCCATTTGCGTTACAACTTCATTATTCACTTTTACTCTTCCAGAAGCGATTAGTTCTTCGGCTTTTCGCCTTGAACAAATACCACCTTGAGCAATTAATTTTTGTAACCTCTCCATAAATCCTCCAAGAATTTTTTTATACTATAAGTTATTATATATAAAATATGAAAAAAAGCAAGATAAACAAATAAAAAACACTCTTTGTATAGAGTGTCTTATTCAAGAAGCAATTGTAGCAATAAATCAAGTACAGAAACCATCTCATTTAATGCCAACGTAAAAGTTTCTTCATGAACTTGTTTTTCATAATATGGAAAGTGAACAAATAAAATCTGCGTTTTTGGCAAGAATCTCTGCGCATAAAAAAGCATCGTATAGTATGCGAAATTACATACATACGTCCCTGCAGAAAAAGATATTCCCACAGGTAGTTTCTTTTCTTCTAGTTTGTGAAACAAAGAGAGAATTGGTGTGGTTGTAAAAAGGGCATCTGGTCCATTAAAAGCAATTCGGCTCCCTTTAATGATAATACCTTTGTTATCAGGACTATTAGAATAAGCATAATTAACTGCTACTTTTTCTAAATCAACCGTTTTTCGTTTTCCAGCTTGTCCGCACATAACAACATAATCAGGTTTATGTATATCAAGAAGATTTTCATAGACTTGAATATCATACACAACTGGTAGTTTTACAAAAACAACTTCTCTGTCTTGATATTGCTTTTTTAGCTTTTTTACGACTTCCAAAGATGAATTTTTACTTTGATTTCCAAAAGGAACAAAAGCAGTCACTAATATTTTTTTCATTTTTTACCTTCGATCTCTAAAATCATGGATAAGAGCATATATTTGGTTTGTAGTTGATTCAAGATCACCATAATTGACTTCTACTAAAGTACCACTCAATTTATTTTTAAACCATGTCATTTGTCTTTTTGCATAATTCCGCGTTTTTTGTTTGATGATTTCTTTAACTTGTTCTAAGGAGCCCTTTCCTTTTAAATACTCATTGATTTCTTTATAACCGATTTCTTGAAGCTTTGCAACATCAATATTTTTACGAATCAAAGATTCGACTTCTAAAATCCACCCATTAGAAAACATCTCTTCAACACGATGATTGATGCGTTCATATAAGATATTTCTATCGCAAGTAAGGCAAACAACAAATGCATCATATGGTAATATAACCGGATTGTCATGACTTGTTTGGTTGGTAGATTCAATTTCGATTGCTCTTAAAACACGTCTTCGATTGTTGGGGTGAATTACGTCTGCCTTAGCTTTATTTATTTTTGCCAATTCTTGATGCAAAGACAAGTTATCCAAATGAGCAAACTCTTTTTCAAACTCAGGATTTCTAGATGGAACATTGAGACTATAATTGCCTAATATACTAGCAATGTATAAACCAGAACCACCAACAACAATGGGCAATTTGTTTTTTTGATGAACCAAAGAAATCGCATCAAATGCTTTGAGTTGAAAATCCTTGATGGAAAATCCCTCTTGTGGTTTGATAATATCAAATAAGTGATGATTTACATCAACATGCTCTAAATGTGGTTTTGCTGTTCCGATGTTTAATTCTTGTCTGACGGAAGAAGCATCAGCATTGACAATTTCCCCATCAAAAAGCGAAGCAAGCTGTAAAGCAACGGCACTTTTCCCAATCCCCGTAGGTCCTGCAATTACAACAATGAACGGTTTCATCAAACCACCCGTTTAAACCATTTTTCAATTTCGTAAAAACTGTATTTCACAATAACAGGACGTCCATGTGGGCAGGTGTATGGTTGATTGCATTTATTTAAATCTTCTAATAAATATTCAATTTGTTGGCGATTTAAATATTCATTGGCCTTGATTGATTTTTTGCAAGCCAATTCTTTCGCAATTTCATCTAAAAACTGTGCTTTTTCGGTTTTCTTATTGGTAATGTATTGATAAATCAAAGATTCAGTAAATTCTTTTTCCCTCCCCTTTGGAATCCAAAGAGGTATTTCTCTCACTAAAAAGCTTCCACCACCAAAATCTTCAACTTTTAGACCAAAGCGCTTTAATTCATCCATTTTATCGCGAATGATTAAAGCTTCACTTAACGAAAAATGGATTGAGAACGGCATCAAAACTTCATAGGTAATATTATCTTCTTTTTGTAATTCTCGAATAAATTTTTCATAATTGATTCGTTCGGCTGCGGCATGTTGATCAATCAAGTAGAAAAATTCATCATCATTGGCAAGCAAATATGTTCCTTGCAATGTCCCAATATAATTTAACAATGGGAGTTTATTTGGCGAAGACGATTCCTTACTTGGTTGCTCAGTTTTCACTTCATCATCAATCAAAGCATACTGCTGCTGGGAAAAACTAGAAATCGTAGCCTCTACTTCTTCGTCCAATGATTTTTCACTGGCAATTTCTTGAGGTGAAATTTCAAGTGTAAAATCATCAAGTTGAAGTGGTTTGATTAAGACAGGTTCTTGAAGCGTTGGTTCAAGTTTGTTTGCATCACTATCCTCTATCTCATTGATTCCATCTAAATCAACGACCAAATTGGTTTTATCTAAGGCATCTTTGACTGTATGTTTCAATAAGGCGATTAATTCCTCTTCACTTGAAAAACGAACTTCAAGTTTTGCTGGATGGATATTGACATCAACCAAAGCAACATCAACAGCTATATTAATAATGGCAATAGGATATCTTCCTGCCATCATACGTTCTTGATAGCCTTCCACAATAGCTTGTGTTAATTTGCTATTTTTAACCACTCTTCCATTTACAATAATGGTAATATGACTACGGGATGATCGAGTAACGTTTAATTTTGATATCAAACCAGAAAGTTGGAAATAACCATTGTTTGCGAATACATCAATCATTGATTTTGCGATGTCTTCTTTGTAAATATTGTGAATGACTTCTAATAATCGATGATTGCCATATGTCTGTAAAACAGTTTTTTCATTGTTTTGCACCAAAAAAGCAATATCTGGACGAGCCAAAGCCATTTTTGATACGTAATCTAAAACATAACCCAATTCAATTTGAGAAGATTGCAAATTTTGCAATCTTGCTGGGGTGTTAAAGAATAAATTCTTAACAGAGATTTCTGTTCCTTGAGGAAAAGCAATCATTGCTTCCGAAAGCAATTCTCCTGCCTTAATGGAGTACATGAAACCACGTATCCCATCTGTACTTGTTTTTAATTTAAAATAAGAAACAGAGACAATAGAAGGAAGGGCTTCTCCACGAAAACCTAATGTTGATATGTGAAACAAATCTTTTTCATCACGAATTTTACTAGTAGCATGGGGCAAAACACATAGTTTTGCATCTTGAGCATCCATGCCTTCTCCATTGTCAGAGACAATAATTTCTGATAGACCTGATTCTATCAACTTTATTGTTATTTTTGTTGCTTTTGCATCAATCGCATTTTCAACCAATTCTTTTACAACTGATGCAGCTCGTTCAATAACTTCTCCTGCAGCAATGAGATTTGTCGTATGTTGATCAAGTTGATTAATTTTCGCCATAGTTACCTACTTTTTTAATATTTTTTGGATTTCATCTAGTTTATTAATTGCCTCAAGAGGACTTAATTTATTTATTTCCAAATTCTTGATTTGGTCAAGAGCAAAGACTTCTTTTTCGGATTTTGAATCATATAACATTGGTTGCTGATAGTTTTTAATCGACAAGGTTTTGCTATCAATCTTGTGATGGTTCTCAAGTTTTTTCAAAATATCTTGCGCTCTTAATATCACATCTAGAGGAATTTGAGCAAGTTTTGCAACATTGATTCCATAACTTTTGTCTACAGAACCAGGAAGTACTTTGTGTAAAAAAACAACATCACCATGTACTTCTTCTGCCGAAACATGAACATTTCGCAAATGATGCAAATCTTTATCTAGTGTAGTCAATTCATGATAATGGGTAGAAAATAGCGTCTTGCATGGTTTCAATTCATGTAAGTATTCAATAATTGCTTGTGCCAACGCCATCCCATCATAGGTTGCTGTTCCTCTGCCAATTTCATCAAAGATAATCAAACTATTAGAAGTCGCATGTTTTAAAGCATTATTTACTTCTTGCATTTCTATCATAAAAGTTGATTGCCCACTAACAATATCATCAGCAGCACCTATTCTTGTAAATACTGCATCAAAAATAGGTAATTTTGCACTCACACAAGGAACAAAAGAACCTATTTGTGCCATGATTGCAATCAAAGCAATTTGGCGCATATAAGTAGATTTCCCACTCATATTCGGACCCGTAATCAACAAAATGGAATCTTCTTCTTTCATAACAATGTCGTTAGGAATGAAATTGTCTTGAAACTTTTCAATCACAGGATGACGAGATCCCCTCAATTCGATGATTGTTTGATCAAGCAGTTTTGGACGTACATAATTGTTTTCATTGGAAACACGCACAAAAGCCAATAACATATCGAGTTCTGACAACGTCTTCGCAAGATATTGTAGACTAGGAATATAACTTTTAGTTTGATTGCGTATTTCTTGAAATAATTTTATTTCGAGTTCTAATCCTTTTTCCTCTGCTCTTAAAATCGTTCCTTCTTTGTCTTTCAATTCCTCAGTTATAAAACGTTCTACATTGCTCAAAGTTTGTTTACGAATATAGCCCATTTGTTCTTGAACCATTGAGCTATTCCCTTTAGACACTTCTAAATAATAACCAAAAACACGGTTAAAACCAACACGTAAATTTTTGATTCCTGTTCTTTCGCGTTCTTTTTCTTCAAGAGATAACAAAAAAGCTTTACTTTCGGCAACCAAATGTTTTAAATCATCAAGTTCTTCATTATATCCTTCTTTTATAATCCCACCATCTTTTACAATGAATGGAGCATCCAAAGAGATACTGGCATCCAACAAATGGAATAACATTTCAAAATCTTTTAAATATTCAGTAAGATTAAAATAAAGATTGATTTTGATTTTTTGTAACAACAAAGAAATGTTGGGAATAACACTCAACGATTTTTTTAATTGTAACAAATCCTTTGGGTTTGCAGAATCGTAAGAAATTTTCCCAACGATTCGCTCTAAATCGTAAACATTCTCTAATGCTTGACGCAACTCATTGCTGAAAATAAATTCATGACGACAACGGTCAATGATTTCATAGCGATTTTCAATTTTTTTTCGATCAATGAAAGGAAAAATCAATGCTTTTTTTAAAAACCGACTTCCCATCGCTGTAACACAGCGATCTAATACGTTAACCAAAGAATTCTTTTTATTTTGAAAGCGCAGTGTTTCTAATATTTCTAAATTACGTCTAGAGGCAAAATCGATTTTCATAAAACCGCTACTGTCATATTTAACCACTTTTTGCATATGAACCAAGTTACGTTTTTGTGTTTTCACAATGTAGTTCAACAAGCGAAAAAAAGCTTTTTCCTCAATTTTATCTAACTCTTCCGTCAAACTTCGTAAATAACTGATTGTATTTGTTTCATTTTCATGCGATATGGTAACAGGATAAAATGTATTAATTTGATTTAAAATATTCTTTGAGAAATCGGAATCAACCAGAATTTCTCGGGTTTTCAATTTCAATATTTCAGCAATCAAGATATCTTCATTTAGGGGTAAACTCGTTAAATAATTTTCTCCAGTTCCCAAATCAGAATAGCACAAAATATAGCGATCTTTATCGACATCTAAACTGGTTAAATAATTATTTTCTTTCGCATCAACAGTACTTCCTTCGGTCGTTGTGCCTGGAGTAATGACTCTAACAACTTCTCTAGTAACAATCCCTAAAGCCATTGCCGGATCTTCTGTTTGCTCAACAATGGCAACTTTAAACCCTTTTTCCGTCAAACGGTCTATATATTGATTTACCGCATGATGAGGAACACCACACATGGGAACTCGTTCTGGTGCACCTGCATCTCTTCCAGTCAATACAATTTCAAGTACTTTGGAAGCAACAATGGCATCATTAAAGAACATTTCATAAAAATCACCTAAGCGAAAAAAAACCAAAGTATCGGGATATTGCTCTTTGATTTCTAAATATTGGCGCATCATTGGCGTATATTGCATCTTATCAATCTTCTCGTACATAAAATCACCTTTTTAGTTATATAAAGAAATTATATCATATTTTTTCAAAATTCTATAGTTAAAATATGGTATAAGGTTTACAAACAAAAAAATAATCTCTATCTAGAGATTATTTTTCCACAATCTTTCCTTGATGCTTCTGCATCCAAAGCCATAAAATGACTTTCTAAGGAATTGTTTATATCAGTCAGCGAAGAAACAGCGATGTTATCTCGTACATTTCGAATAAAATCCAACAGCATTTTTTTGTCTCCTCCAGCATGTCCGGAAAAATCTTCAGCCAACTTGGAAACATCAACTTCATAAGTTTCTTTTCCAAAAAGTTTTACAACAATCTTCATTGCTTCCATATCACCTTCGATTTCGCCTTTGGTTCCATGGATTTTTATGCTGCGATGCACTTCTTTCGAAAAAGCTGTAATGAGTAATTGTGCTGTGACTTGATTGGCAAATTCCATTTGAACCACTTGATGATCTGGAACATTGTTATCAGATTGATAAACACATCGACTGTAGCTTAGGGATTCATCTTTCAAGACTTCATCAATGTTTGGATTTAAAGTAAATATCATTGCCCACATTGGGTTTTGTTTGTAAAAAACGCGAGCATCGTAAATACAAGGAACATGGCATTGATAACAATATTTAGCACTTCCAAGTGGAGCATTTTCTTTTTTAAAATAAAATAAATTTCCCAAAGAAGATATTTTCGTACAATCACTATTGATTAACCATCTTATGATATCCAGGTCATGACAACTTTTAGCAAGCACCATTGGAGAAGATTCTTTGTCATTTCTCCAGTTTCCTCGAACATAACTATGAGCATAATGAAAATAACCAATATGTTCTGTTTGCGATAATGTAACGATTTCACCGATGTTTCCTTCGTTAATCAGTTGCTTTAATTTTTGATAAAAAGGCGTAAATCTAAGGACATGGCAAACAGCTACTTTTCTTTTTAAGGCATTGGCTTTATCTAAAATGGCTTGACAATGCTCTTTTGTTGTTGCAATGGGTTTTTCTAATAAAATATCATACCCCAAATCCAAGGCTTTCATTGTTTGTGTATAGTGATCTTGATCCATTGTGCTTATAATAAGAATATCTGAACGCTTTCCAAGGGCAAAAAATGATTCTGTGTTATCAAAATATTGATTTTCACTTAATTGATATTGTGATAAAATTAGTGGCTTTTTCGCAACATTTTTCTCACAAACAGCAACAATGCTTGCTTCATCACTATGTTCACGAATAATATTTGCATAAGTAAACCCTCGTGAGCCAAATCCTAATATTGAAATTGTCATCTTTTTCATATTAACACCTCTATATAAGATTATAACACGATTATATTTCAAATCCAACCTTTGTTAAACAAAAAACCGAAATCATAAGATTTCGGTTTGTACAATTTAATTGTTTTTATTTGCTGGTTCTTTGTTGTTCATAAGTTCTTTTTGACTCAGCTTTTGCATGGCTCGATAAATAGGATACCCAATTAATGGAGCAAGAATGATTTCTACAACCATATTTAGTGTTAGCGAAGGAACTAAAATGGTTTGAATAAATCCATCTAATCCTGAATAAAAACTAAATCCAAAAGTTAAAATGGCAAACATGACCAAAACTGTATGTGTTAAAGTAGCAAGTACA
>CAZYFI010000033.1:0-5076 GCA_964646985.1 uncultured Bacteroidales bacterium | reverse complement strand
CAGCTGTCAGTATGAAAACCAAATAATCCTTCTTGATTACTTTTTTTAACAAGTTAAAAATTTCAAATGCTGCCATTCCAAATAACAATCTTGGTAAAATGGAAATTAAAGGATTCTGCCACAAAAACAGTCCTAAGAAAAATGATCCCCACCATCCACCAAGTCCAAATGCCAAGCCTAAGACCCAAGCATATTTTCTTCCTAACAACACTGCTCCAATAATCACAGGAATATGCAAAATCGTAATTTGAATTCCTAGAAAAGGAATTGCGAGAAGAAATCCAATATGGGGAGGAAGTGATAAGACAATAATTAATGCAACAAGCAATGAGCAAAATACAAGTTCAAAGATTTGTTTGTTTCGATTTGATTTTTTTTGATTTAAATACATTTTTTCTCCTTTTTAGGCTATAAAAGTCCCATAAGTATCGTTTCATTACAAAGTATGTTCTTTATTCAAGTAACATCTAATCTAAAAATTCAAATTCATATCCAAAGATACGAACTGTTTCGCCATGTTTCACGCCAAGTCTGCGAAGTTCTTCATCAACTCCCAGATTTCTCAACCTTCTAGAAAGCATTTTAATATTTTCTTCACGGGTAAAATCTGTAGCATCAAAAAACTTTTTCACCATTGGACCACTTATATTATAAACCCCTTTGTCATCTTTTTCAATAACAAATGGTTCAGTTGCTGTAAACCGATATTCGACTATTTCATCAACATTATTATCTTTGAATTGATCTAGTTTAACAGTATCAAGTAAATTCGCAATTTCATACACCAATTGATCAAGATTGGTTCTTGTATAAGCACTAATTGGCACAATCGATGCATCAGGTAATTTTGCTTGCAACTGTTCTAGGTTTTTCATTGCATTTGGTAAATCCATTTTATTTGCAACAATGATTTGCGGTCGCAACATCAACTTTGGATTATATGTTGCCAATTCTTGATTGATTTTAATATAATCATGGTAAGGATCGCGGTTATCATTCGCATCCATATCAAGCACATGAACAATAACTCTTGTTCTTTCAATATGTTTCAAAAATTGAAATCCCAATCCAGCTCCTTGACTGGCATTCTCAATCAATCCCGGCAAATCTGCCATCACAAAACTTCTTCCATCTTTTGTTTTCACGACTCCTAAATTAGGAACAAGAGTGGTAAAGGGATAATCAGCAATTTTAGGGCGAGCTGCACTTACAACCGATATCAAGGTTGATTTCCCAACACTTGGAAATCCCACCAAGCCAACATCAGCTAGTACTTTTAGTTCAATGCGAATATCTTTTTCTTCTCCTGGTTCTCCTTTTTCACATATTTCTGGAGCAGGAATTCTTGCAGTTGCAAAAGAAGCATTTCCTCGTCCACCTTTTCCACCCTTCGCAACAATCACTTCTTGTTTGTGGTGAATAATATCGGCAATCACAATTCCTTTATTAACATCGTATACTACGCTTCCAATTGGCACTCTAATATAGATATCTTTGGCATCTCTACCAAAGCAATCTTTTGAGTGACCATTTTCACCATTTTCAGCAAAGATTAATTTTTGGTAGCGAAAATCCAATAGCGTAGTTAAGCCTTCATCACCTACAAAAATGATGTCACCACCCCTACCACCATTTCCGCCAGATGGTCCACCTAATGGAACATATTTTTCACGCCGAAAAGCGACGACACCATTGCCGCCATTCCCTGCCCGAATATGAAAACTGACATCATCAACAAACATATTTTCTCCTTTTTTATTTAAAAAAATGCACTAGAAGTGCATTATTTTGTTTCGTAAACAGACACTTGTTTTTTGTCTCGACCTTTACGCTCATATTTTACATAACCAGTAATAGTTGCAAACAAAGTATCATCAGAACCCAAACCAACATTTGTTCCTGGAAAAATTTTTGTTCCGCGTTGTCGATATATAATCGAACCAGCATGAGCATATTCTCCATCGGATAATTTGATTCCCAAACGTTGACTGGCAGAATCACGACCATTTTTAGTCGATGATCCGGCTTTTTTCGATGCAAAAAACTGAATATTAATTTTAAACATGAGATTACCTCCTATTTATTATATTTTATTTTTAGATATTTGGCATAATCTTTACTAATGCCATGTAATGTGTTGACTAAATTTTCCATAATTAAATCGATAAATTCAGTCTTTTGACGGATTTCAAGTTGCATAAGGGCATTGCTTTCATCTTCATGATATTGATAATCAGACTTTAATTTCTCAATCAAACCCAAACTAACATACATGGCCGTTGAAATGGCACTACATACAATGTCAGATCCGTTTTTCCCGTAATCTGAATGACCACTCACCGTTATTTTCCAAATTGTTTTATCTTGACGATAAAAAACATCAACGGTTGTCATGGTTATCCTTCAATGTTTAAAATTGTTACCTTAGTGTAAGGTTGTCTATGGCCTTGCTTCTTATGATAGTTCTTTTTTGATTTGTACTTATAAACGATGATTTTCTTGTTCTTTCCATTTTTCTCAACGCGAGCTGTAACTTTTGCTCCTTCAAGATATGGAGAACCGAACTTGCCATCAACCATTAGTACTTTATCGAAAACGACTTCATCATTTTGAACAGCATCAAGTTTTTCTAAATACAAAACATCGTTTGTAGTTACTCGATATTGTTTGCCACCAGTTTCAATAATTGCATACATAATAATTCGCACCTCCTCATATAATTAAGTCACGCCATTAAGGTGGATATTCATCACTTAAAACCTTCTTTGAGCGGTTGCGGATTTCACAACATAGTTATTATATACTTTTCTTAGTAAAAAGTCAATTAAAATAAATTGTATTTTTTATAAGGAAATTTACGCTTCTATATCATAAATATAGCAACGTCTTCTTCGATGCTGCCTGGTTTCGAATTCTTTCCATTGTGAGCGAACTTCTAAATTGTTTTCTAGCTCAGGTCCTGTCTCAGTTAATTCAACACCACATTTGATGGCTGATTTGATACCTTCGCATAAAATCAAAGCATTGACACCTAATTTTTGGTATTGCGGTTTCACGCCGACTAAATACATATCCAAGACACGATAGGTATGCAGTGCCTTTAAAACACGAATAAAGCCAAAAGGAAATAGTCTTCCGTTTGATTTTTTTGTTGCTTTATTCAAAGAAGGGACCAAAAGACCAAATCCAATTAATTCATCTTGCTTTGTTGTAATAAAATAGAGAAATTCTGTGTTCACCAAGCGAATAAATTGCTTCACCGTATCTTCAATTTGTCGATCGCTAAGGGGAACAACTCCATATAAATGTTCAAATGCTTCATTAATGAGATGAAAAGCATCTATTGCATGTTTGTTTATTTCTTTTCGATTTTTCACCTTCACTACTTTATATCCATAACGATTTGTAATGACAGATGCCAAGCGTGTTATACGATCATTCATAGAAGCTGGAGTAAAAACTTGATATTCTACCCAATCAACATCTTTTCGGAATCCTAATTTCTCTAAGTGTGTCATATAATAAGGATGATTGTATAGGGTTATGGTGTTGCTTTCTTCTTGAAATCCTTCTACAAGCAAACCTTGTTTGTCTAAATCACTAAATCCGATGGGCCCAATGATCTGATTTAAATTGCGTTCTTTTGCCCATTCTTTTACTTGTGCAAACAAAAGGGTGGACACTTCAAAATCATCAATCACATCAAAACGATTGAAACGCATTTGTTGTACGTTCTTCTTTTCATTATAGGCTTTATTAATCATGGCACAAATTCGTCCAACAATTTTATGATTATCATACGCTAAAAACAGTCGTGTTTCACAATAAGCATATGCGGGATTCTTTTTTGGGTTTAATAACTCCATTTCATCAGATACGAAGCAAGGAATATAATAAGGATTTCTCTTGTATAATTGAATGGGAAACTGTACAAATTTTAAAATATCACTTCGTTTCGTTATTTCTTTGATTGTTATCATAAAAACCTCCAGAAAACTATTTATTCATTATTACCTATTATTATAAACTAAAACAAAGAAAACTGCTAGATAAAACAACAAAACATGTTTTGTTGTTCATTTTTATCTTTATTTTTTCAATGATTCGTGATATAATAACATAAAATATAACAAAGAAGTGAGATTATGAAAAAAACAAATCCAACTAAAATCATTGCCATTTTAACTTTTTTTATCATTTTTGGCTCAGCAATTGCCTTTTTAGCAATTGATCTAATTGAGCCAATCATGCACTCAATTGAAATCAATTCCTTAGAACCTCTATTTGTAAAATTTGATCACTATGGATACTGGGCACCTGCTTTCATTGGTTTGTTTCAAGCCCTACAATTGTTAACTGTGATACTTCCCTCTCAACTCACACATGTTGTTGCTGGATTCATGCTTGGTCCTATTTGGGGATTCATCGCTTGCTTGAGTGGTATTGTAATTGGAAATATCATCATCTACATTCTAGCAAGAAAACTTGGCCCAAAATTTCTTACTTTATTTAATAAAAAATCAATCAATAAAATGAATGAAATCACTTTACCATTTGCTTCTAAGAAATTTATGGGAGCAATAGCTCTTATGTATGCTCTACCAGGGCTTCCTTATGGTTTAATCGCTTTTACAGCTGCAAATTCAAAGTTAAAATTTCATAAGTATGTTTTGCTTACCACCATTGCATCCATTCCTTCATTGGCATTGGGAATTGCCATAGGAACTTATTCTTATAAAATTGATTGGCCATATTTATTGGTAATTGCACTTCTTTTAATCACCATCTGTGCCGCAACAGCAATCAATTACCCAAAAATAATGAAATATTTTATTAATATGAAGCGAAAATATGGCATGGATTATTATCGTGATCATGTTAGAAAACCAAATCGCTTTCTTTACACGGTAATATTAAAATATTTACAATTTACTTTCTTAAAGAAATATCGAGTGAAAGTCGATAAATCAAAAATCAAATCTTTAAAGCAACCTGTTGTTGTGATTTTCAACCATCCTTCCAAGTTTGACTTTATATGGGCATTTGTGCCTTTATATCCTTGGAAAATCAATTCTG
>CAZYFI010000032.1:0-13707 GCA_964646985.1 uncultured Bacteroidales bacterium | reverse complement strand
GCAACTCTTCTTTTTATTTTGTCATTGCTTTATTTTTGTTAGTTTTGTATAATAGTAATGAGGTGGGCAATGGATCTATCGGTTTTATACAACATAAATTATGGAATGTATATTCTTGGTGTTATGGATGGTGAAAAACCATCGGGATGTATCATTAATTCGGTTATGCAAATTACCAGCAAAGACCCGATTATGGCAATTAGTATCAACCAACAAAACTACTCGTTTGAATTATTAAAGAAAACAAACAGATTTAGTGTTTCCATTTTGTCGGAAGATACTGACCCAAAATTAATTTCTCGATTTGGTTTTTACAGTGGGCGTGAGGTAGAAAAATTTAGCGGATTTGATTATGAAATGTTGCTAGAGACCCCAATCATTACCAAAGACACTTGTGGAATACTCGTTTGTGAAGTATTGTCAATCACGCTTGCAGAAACGCATGCTGTTGTATTGGCACGTTTGATTGATACCAAAGTTGGTAAAAACAAATCCCCTTTAACCTATACGTATTATCACAAAGTGATGAAAGGAAAAACATCACAATATGCACCAACTTACCAAGAAGAACAATCAACTGGAAAGTATGTTTGTGATGTTTGTGGATATCAACATACTCGAGATATTGAATTAGAAGACAACACCTTTAGATGCCCAGTATGTGGTGCCACCAAAGAACATTTTTATAAAAAATAATAGGAGGATATGATGGAATTAAAAGGTTCAAGAACAGAAAAAAATTTAATGGAAGCTTTTAGCGGTGAATCGCAAGCACGTAATAAGTATACTTATTATGCATCAAAAGCAAAAAAAGAAGGCTATGAACAAATCGCTAATTTTTTTAATGAAACAGCAAACAATGAAAAAGAACATGCAAAAATTTGGTTTAAATTGTTGCACGATGGAATCCAATCAACGCCAGAAAATTTAAAAGATGCTGCGGCTGGTGAACATTATGAATGGACGGAAATGTATGCTGAATTTGCGCGAGTTGCGAAAGAAGAAGGATTTACAAAAATAGCTTATTTATTTGAAGCTGTTTCTAAAATTGAAAAAGAACACGAAGAACGTTATTTAGCATTATTAAATAATGTTGAACAAGAAAGTGTTTTTGTAAAAGAAGAAGCAACGGTTTGGATTTGCTTAAATTGTGGCCATTTACATTATGGTAAAAAAGCACCAAGCGTTTGTCCTGTGTGCGATCATCCACAAGCTTACTTTGAAATGGTTAAGAAAAATTATTAATCAAAAAGCAAACGATTCATTTCGTTTGCTTTTTTTGTTGCTTTGTAATCTTTATTGAATAAATCATCATTTTATGGTACCATTAAGAAAAGAGTAAGAGATAATATGAAGATAATAGAATGTAAAAATGTATTCAAAGACTACGTAACGACAAAGTTAACAACAAAGGTTCTTGATGATGTTTCTTTAATCATTGAAGAAGGCGAATTTTGCGCCATAACAGGTCCCTCTGGGAGTGGTAAGACTACACTTTTATATACCATGAGTGGACTTGAGAAAATGACTTCTGGACAAGTTTTGTTATTTGAAAAAGACATGAATCAATATTCATCAAATGAAATGGCGGATTTGCGAAAAAACAAAATTGGATTTGTCTTTCAATTCTATAATTTGGTTTTTAACTTAACGGCATATGAAAACATAAAATTAGCACAAATTATCGCAAACAATGATAATGAAGAAGAGACAACAAAAGCGCTAGACAATGTAGAGATGACTAAATTTAAGGATTATTATCCCAATGAATTATCGGGGGGAATGCAACAACGTATTGCCATTGCTCGGTGTTTGGTCAACAAGCCTGCTGTTATTTTTGCTGATGAACCTACAGGAAATCTGGATCAAAAAAATGGCCAAGAAATTATGAAGTTGCTTTATCAACTTAATCGTGAACATAAGATTACCATTGTATTGGTGACACATAGTGAAGACAATCTGCGTTATTGTACAAGGCATATTAAATTAACTGATGGAAAAGTAATTTATGATGAAAAGCTTAGTCTTTAAATTAAAATTTGCCTTTCGTAATGCATTAAAAAACAAAGGCAGATTTTTTGTTGTTGTATTGTCTTTTATCATCACTGTGATGTTATCCGTCATGATTTTTGGAATGAGAAATTATCTATATGATATTTTTACTCTTGAATTTCAAGAACAATATCAAGATGTTGATTTAATTGTCACTTATGACAATTATTCTTCTTCTCGTATTGTGAATGCAAGAACCATAAAAGAGCAATATGCAACCTATTTTTCTTTTGTTTCTACTTTTTTTAATTTGAATGGACTCATTTTAGTTCATGATGAATTTGTTGATGTGAATATTTATTCTTCCACTGTTGGGGAATTTGAAAATGTGATTGATTATGATGTAGGCAGCCTAAATCCTATGGAAGTGATGGTTACCAAATCCTTTGCTAATGCATATGATATAAATATTAATGATACAATTTCATTGTATATCAATAATGAGATCATTCACTATAAAGTGAAAGAAATTGTAAATGACAAAGGGTTGTTTGTAGGTAATTCTATCTTTGTAAACAAAGAAGAATTGTTTGAAGCAACTGTATGGTCATCATCACCCAATTTAGGGAATGTCATTTATTTAAATGTGAAAGAACAACATACGCTTTCAGATGTAATAGAAGTACTGAAAAGCGATGCTAATTATCAAGATAATTTTATTTATGAAGCTGTTGATTTAGAAAAAGCAAATGTGAGAGCAAAATATAATGCTTCCATTATGTTAGGTTTGATTGTGATTGTCATGCTTGCGATGATCATGGTAATCAAATCCATTTTTCCGCTATTATTTAGGGACTTTTCTTCGCAAATTGGTGTGATTAAAATTCTTGGTGGAAACGATCATTTCGCATTTCAAATCTGGCTTTATCAATTCTTGTTTTACTTTCTGGTTAGTATTCCCATTGGATTAATCGGTGCAAACATCATGATGAATCTTGGTGCAAGGGCATTTGAAATTCATTCTTGGATTAGTCTAAAGTGGATCTCTTTGATAGCGTCTGTCTTTTTGTTTGTAGTTATTATGCTTTGGTTAATTGTGACCCAATATCATAAATTAACAAAAAAATCAGAAATATTCTTAAGCAGCAATAAGCAATCTGAAAAGCAATCTTCTGATTTATATTTATTGTTCATGGTTGGTGGAGCATTATTTATCAATATTATTTTTGCTCCGTTGCCAAAATACAAGCCATTCTTTTCGCTTGTTTTGGTCATTGTATTTTCTTTTGTTTTTGTTTCCCAAATTTTACGGTGGTTGCCCAAATTTGTAAAAAAGAAACATACTTTCTTTTCGATTTATTCTATTCCTTATTTGCGTGACAATAAAGTCATGCATAATTCTCTAAAAGTCATTTTTATTTCTTTGGTTGTGTTGGCTGTTTCTTTGTCTATTTCTTCTCTTTACAAGCAAGGACAACAAAAAGCCATCGCGGAAGTGCATATTGATTTGTTACTGACAAATATTTATGATTATGATAGTGCTTTAAAAAATAATATTACTGCAAAATACGGGACAAACCAAATTTCTGATGGTTCCATTTATGAAAATATCACGATGGATTTTGCGCAAGAAGAATCGCGATTAATCAAGTTTGTTTTATCACTTCATCCCGATGAAATAAAACATTTCTTTTCTTATTCTATCGAAGAAGATGTGCTGGCAAAGCTCGATGATATGGATACTTTGTATGTCATCTTGCCTTATCAATATGAAAAAATAGGGAAAGTGAAAACCGGAGATAAAATCACTTTGCATATAAGCAAAGATCTTCCAAGTGAACAATTTATTGTTGCTGGTTTTTTTGAAAATTATAGTGATGGATTATTGTTTACCAATCTTCATGTGAATAACAAATATGTACCTAATTCAATGGTCAATACCTTGTTTATTAACAGTGAAGACGTGGGTCTTCATCAAGATTTGGTGAGAGAATACAGCAACAAAATGTATTATGCCATTGATGCAAAGACCTTGTTTTTAAACGAAGCAAAAAAATTGCTTCAGGTTGCTGATTTCTTTTCGTTTGTGATTTGGATTTTAATCGGTTGTTTTGTCTTAGTCATTATGAATAATTCTTTACTCGTTTTTTATTCATTAAAAAATGATTATGCAAAAATGAAGATATTAGGATGTAAAAATCATGTATTGTTTTTTCATATATTTTGTGAGATAATCATAGTACTGATAGTTGCATTCATTGCAAGTTTTATTAATGTAATGATTGTATTTTCTTTGTTTCCGTCACTTTTGATTATGGTTGGTTTTTACTTTCAGTATTCCTACCAAATTGGTGATGTGCTTTGGTATTTACTAATCGGAAATTTGGTCTTTTTCACAAGTTATGTTTACTATTTCTTAAAAATAAGAAATATGAATGTAATACAAGAATCAATTAATCTATAGGAGGATTTATGCTTAAAAAACTTTTGTTTATTTTTATTTTGATCTTTTCTGTTTTTGGGTTTGCTGCCTGTGACGGAGGAGAAACTCCTGATATCGATATTACTGAGAGCGTTGGTGTTCCAACCAATTTGGCTGTCAATGGAAAAGTGTTAACTTGGGATGCTGTGGCAACGGCTACAGGATATATTGTTTATGTGAATGGTGAAGAAAAACAAACTGTTACCACAACTTCATATGATTTTTCTTCTTTGAGTGGAGATAATCTACTGTTTCAAGTAGTTGCGAAAGCACCAAAAGGAACAAATGATTCTGTCAAAAGTTCGACCGTTGCTTATATGGCAAATCCACAAGCAGAAATTACAGCCATCAATGTTGTATTAGGCGAAATGATGGGAGAAGCACCTGAAGGTGTTGCTGAAGAACTCGTTCGTAAAGGAATGACGGGAACTCAAGCACAAGCCATGAAAGCTGCATTTGAAGTCATGCAAACAGAAATGGATACTGCTGAAGGAGATCCGAAATTAACAAATGCGGCAATGAAAAAATTCTTAGCAACAGATATGAATATAGAAGCTGTTGCTGGTGCCGGTTTGGTGATGATGCTACCACAACTAGACAATTCGATTTTGAATATTCAAGATGAAATTGATTATTATCAAGATATGATAGATGAATATGGTCCAGATGAATATTATGAAAGTCGTGTTGATGAATACACTGAACAAAAACAAATGATGGTTGATATGAAAGCCATGATTGAAGATTCTCGTGATGAGCTGGCATTGGTTGTTGCCAATACCGTAAACTACTTAGTTGATTTCCAATCAAAAATTACAGATACACTAATTGATAAGATTGTTGATTTGGTGGAAACCGAAGACACAACACAATTATCAGCAAGTGAAATCATTGTTGTGAAAGATGAAGTAGTTGACTTGTTATTAGATAACCTTCCTGCATCAGCTGATTTGGCACTTGTTTTTAAAGTGTTCGGTGCATTTGCTGGTGAGATGCTTGATAACACTGATTTTAGTTCATTATTAACGAATGCTTCAGCTCAATTTTCAGCAAGCACATTGTTATCGATTGAATTTGCGTTAAAGATGATTGATTCATTCGATCTAGCGTTTTTCACAGATGTATTAGAACATGTGAATAGTGAAGAAGTAGAACAAGTTGTACAAAGTGAAATTGCCATTTTAGTGATTTCCCAAGTCAAAGAATTCAAAGATGCTAATCAAGCTTTGCTTGATCAAATCGATGCTATTTTTACAGATCAACAAAAAGAAGATTTGTATAACGGCTATTTTGATGCCATGATGGAGTTGACCAACAAGTATATGGGCATGTCATCTATGAGTGTAATGGTATTTCCATATGCAACGATGATCAGCGGTTCTGAAGTGTTTGAAGATATGGCAGACAAGTTCTTAACAAAATTTGTTGATTCTGATGGAGAATTATTACGTAAAATCGTCATTGCAAACTCGTTTACTTTTGACTATGATTACGAAAATTGGGAACAGATTAATTTTAGAAACGAAGCAACTGGCGAAGTTTATGCCGATGAAGTTTCTTATTATGAAGCAGAACAAGAAGCAAACGTTGCTATTACCAAAGAAGCCATTACTTATTATGCGCCAACATTAGGAACTTTAACAAATGATCAAATCAATAGTGTCATTGATATGGTTGTAGAAGGTGTTCCAGTGAGCGATCTTGCTTTGCAAACCGGAAAAACAGAACTAGAAATTCAAACGATTGTTGATCTTGCGGAAACTTTGTTGCGAAATGCAACTGTTGATGCCAATACATTATTGAAGAATTTTATGAATTATGTTGTTGCCAATGATTTGATTACCAAAGCAAAAGAAATGGACGACCATATTGAAAATTATTATGTTACAACATATGGTGAAGATTATTTTAATAATCCAAATTTTTATGATGATGAATACGAAAGAAATTATTCTGTTATCTTTGTTGCAAAACATGCCAATACATTCTTCAATTCTGCCAATAAAACATTGGTAGAAAATGTGATTACTGACATCGCTACTTTTGCAAAGAATGAAGAAATTTATTCTTTGATCCAAATGACTTTAACAGAAGTGACTGATATGGAAACGTTGGTGAATGATGTCTTTGATGATTTGATTTTATTATCTGCTACGATTAAAGATTACAATGCAGCAAATTTAACTGCTGCCCAATTGCTTAAAATTGAAGAGTTCTTAACTGCCTTCGAATCACTTGGCGAAAATGACGACATTCCTTCAAAAGAGTAATAAAACTTGGACTGAGAGTTTATCCTCTCAGTCTTTTTTTATATAAAAAAAACGATTGTTGCAGTGGAAAAAATAACAATTTTGTAGTATAATACGTTAATGGTGAAATTATGAGGAATATATCTACTACATTTACCAATATCCCAGATCACGTTGCGATTATTATGGATGGCAATGGTACATGGGCAAAAAAACGTGGTTTGCCACGTAATTTTGGTCATCGCCAAGGCGCAAAAACGTTAATTGATGTCATTTTGTTTGCCAATGAGATTAAAATTTCATATTTAACTGTTTTTGCCTTTAGTACGGAAAATTGGTCAAGACCAAAAGAAGAAGTTGATTTCTTAATGAAATTACCAATGGATTTCTTAGATGAATACCAAGACAAATTTATGAATAGTAATATAAAGTTTTTAGCGATTGGAAAAATTGAAGGATTACCGCTTGCATTGCAGACAAAAATCAGAGAGTTTGAAGAAAAAAGCAAAAACAATCGTGGTATGACGTTTTTGCTTGCCATCAATTATGGTGGGCATGAAGAAATTGTTCACGCTGCCAATGTCTTACTGAAACAAAACAAGCAAGAAATCACACAAGAAGATTTTTCCAACGCTTTATATACAAAAGATATACCTAATGTTGATTTGCTTATTAGAACAAGTGGACAAATGCGCATTAGCAACTTTTTATTATGGCAATTGGCATATAGTGAATTTTACTTTACTGATGTATTATGGCCAGATTTTAATGAAAAGCAATTTATAAAAGCACTAAAAGCATACGAAAGCCGTGAGAGGCGTTTCGGAGGGGTCAAGTGAAAAAACGTATTATAACAGGATCCATATTGATGGCAATTTTGATTCCGTTAATTGTGATTGATCATCAGATTTATCCCATTGTCGGAATATTATTTCTCATTGTCGGAATCATATTAAGCATGATAGCATCTTATGAAATGATGAATATGTTTTACAAGCAATATCCATCTTTAAAATTACTAAGATATATCGTTCCGATTTTTTCAGGAATTTTAATTTATACCATTTATTTAGCAACCACAAAAGGGTTGGACATCAGTGATTTATCGACGGCTAGTTTTGTCTATCACTTTTTGGTTGTGGTTGTGCTGATGATGTTTATTATTTTATCGTTCTCCATCATCATATTTACTAAATCATCTTCCGCTTTTGATATGATGAGTGTTGTCATAACATTGGTTTATTGTGGCTTAATCATGGGATATGTCATTAGCATTCGTTATCTTGAAACATTCCCAATTCGCCCCGGTGCCATCAATTTGGTTTTCCGTGGTGGTAGAAGTTTTGCGTACTTATATTCTATCGTGTTAGGAACAGATACTTTTGCTTATTTGTTTGGCATTAAATTTGGAAAGCACAAATTGTGTCCAGAAATTAGTCCAAAAAAGACAACCGAAGGCGCACTTGCTGGACTTATTTTTGGAAGTTTGTTGGGTGTTGGTGCTGTTTTCTTGTTTAAAATTGGCAATCCAACTAGTGTGAAAGAAACTTGGATTATCATATTAGGTTCTTTATTCATCTCTATGGTGATATCTGTTTCTGTACAAATAGGCGATTTGGTGGCATCAAAAATTAAACGCACTTATGAAATAAAGGATTTTGGGAAACTATTTCCTGGTCATGGCGGCGTATTAGACCGCTTTGATAGTTTGATTTTCTCTGGTGCTGTTTTTTACATCATTGTTCAATTAATGCAATTATTCATTATTGGAGCTGTTTCATGAAACAACTAGCATTGCTTGGAGCAACAGGCTCCATTGGAACGCAAGTCCTAGATATCATTAGAAACAACCCCAATTATCAATTAAAAAGCATTGCTTTTGGATCGAATGTTGCTTTAGGGAAAAAAATCATTCAAGAATTTTCACCAGAATATGTCAGTGTATTTAGCAAGCAGATAAAAGAAGAATTGCAAATGAGTTTTCCTGATTTACCGATTGGACATGGGGAAGAGGGTCTCATTTCTGCTGCCACCTATGTATCTAGTGATGGTTTTTTGATTAATGCGATTGTTGGTATGCGTGGATTGCTTCCAACGATAAGAGCCATTGAAAAAAACATCTCTGTTTTGTTAGCAAACAAAGAAACATTGGTTGTTGCTGGTGAAATCATTATGTCTTTGGTCAAAAAGCATCATGTGCAACTCATTCCCATTGACAGCGAACATAGTGCTATTTTTCAGTGCTTAGAATGTGGAAAAAAGCAAGAGGTATCAAGGTTAATATTAACCGCATCGGGTGGAGCTTTTCGCAACAAATCGCGTGAAGAATTAGAATATGTGACCATTGATGATGCATTGCGACATCCTTCCTGGCAAATGGGACCTAAAATCACCATTGATAGTGCTACTATGGTCAACAAAGGGTTAGAAATCATAGAAGCTCACTATTTGTTTGATATGGCATATCAGCAAATTGAAACGGTGATTCATCCTGAAAGTATCATTCATTCTTTGGTGGAATACGTTGATGGAAGTGTGATTGCACAAATGTCATATCCAAACATGCGACTTCCCATTCAATATGCTTTGACTTACCCAAATAGAAAAGCCAATCAATGCATCCAACCTTTTGATTTCACAAAATCTCAAGCAATGCATTTTTCTAGCATGAATTTAAAACGCTATCCTTTGTTGGCTTTGGCGTATGAAGTAGGAATACAAGGCGGAATCATGCCCGCTGTTTATAATGCTGCGAATGAAGCAGCAGTATCGTTATTTTTAAATAAAAAAATCAGTTTTTTGGATATTGAAAACATCATCATCCAAACAATCAAAAATACAACCAATGTGATAAATCCAACATTAGATGAATTGTTGTTGGTTTGCAAAGAGGTTAGTGAACAGATATTACGTAATTATGAGGTGAAGAATGGATAATATAATTGGAATCATCGCGTTTGTCTTTGTATTAGGAATGATAATCGCGGTTCATGAAGGTGGTCATTTTCTTTTTGCAAAAAGAGTGAATATTTTAGTTCGCGAGTTTGCTTTTGGAATGGGACCACAATTGTTCAAAAAGAAAAAAGGCGAAACAGAATATAGCATAAGGGCTTTTCCCATTGGTGGTTTTTGTGCTATCGCTGGAGAAGAAACAGAAGATGATCCGTTTAAAGCAGCAACGCATGTGAAACTTCACATTGAAAATGGAATGATTCGTGGTTTTTATTTGGATGTTGATGATGAAAGTATCGCATATCCTGTTTATAAAATTATCAGTTATGATTTGTTCGATGCTGAGAACTCGGGAAATCTATATATGATTGCTATGAAGGACAATGAACCGGAAAATCTAATGGTCGATCCTCAAGCATTTATTTATCATAAGAAGAAGGGTTATCAAATTGCGCCATATAATCGTACGATTGGATCAAAACCAAAACGCCAACGTGCTATGGTCATTTTTGGTGGACCATTAATGAACTTTTTATTGGCTTTATTGGTGTTCTTCCTAGCAGCTTTGATGATTGGGTTTCCTAATATGGAAAGCTCTAAGATATCGGGTGTTTTAGGACCAGAAGAAGACTATTTAGGAAGTCCTGCTTATCTTGCCGGTCTTCAAGACGGAGATACACTCCAGCAATTAAAAAGTGGAACTTTGGTTGTTACGATTGATGAGTGGGCGGATGTTTCTTTGTTTATGAGTCAATATACAGAGTTAGGACTTAGTGCGCCGATTGAAGTCAATTATTTGCGTCAAGCTAGTGCAAAACAAACAACCATCAATCCGCAAGTGTTTTTTTATAACATTGGTGTTCAAGGTGAATTTGCCCTTGAAGGAATCCAAATTAAGGATTTGGTAACCATTGATGATACCATGGCATCGAATGCGCAATTGGCTGTGGATGACATCATTACCAAAATCAATGGTGTTGGGTATGCCAATTTAGATCAAATGTATTTGCAGTTGCAAAACTTTATTGGCAACAGTGAAGTTGCATCAGAAAATGAAGTTCGCATTGAAATAATAAGAGATGGTCAAACGAGTGAAGTCGTTGTTCGTCCCTATAGCCAAAAAATAATGAATACACAAAAAACGAGTGATGGCGAACGCATTCCTTCTGTAAAAGTAGCAATGGGTGTATCACCAACATATCATTTTGATTTTGTACAAAGTTTGGTATATAGTGGAAAAAGCACAGCATCTTCTTTTACAGCGATTATTGATACCTTTGACTTGTTGTTTAATGATGATACTGTTACCATTGCTGCTCTATCGGGCCCTGTTGGTATTTTTAGTGTTACCAAACAAATCGCTTCAAATGGGTTCCCAGCCTTACTTAATTGGATGGGATTGCTTAGCGTGAACGTTGGACTTCTAAACTTATTGCCGATTCCAGCATTAGATGGTGGAAGGTTGCTCTTTATTGGCTATGAAGCCATAACAAGAAAAAAAACCAACCCAAAAGTAGAAACAATGTTGATTACCATTACCATGCTTTTACTATTTGGTTTGATGATATACGTCACTTTTAACGATATTTTAGATTTGATAAAGTAGGATGAAGAAATGAAACAAACATTATTATTTGTACCAACATTACGGGAAACTCCAAAAGAAGCTGAAGTAGTAAGTCATAAAATATTATTAAAAGGTGGCTACATCAAACAAACAGCTGCAGGAATTTATAGTTATTTGCCTTTGGCTTATCGGGTAATAAAAAAAATAGAAGCAATCATTCGTGAAGAAATGGATGCCATGGGAGCAAGTGAACTATTAATGCCAGCCATGCAACCAAAAGATTTATGGGTGGAATCGGGAAGATGGCAAGCTTATGGCAAAGAACTTGTCCGCCTAACAGATCGCCATGATCGTGAATTTTGCTTGGGCCCGACTCATGAAGAAGTGATTACTGCAATTGTTCGAGATTATATTAACAGTTATAAAAAATTGCCACTTGCGTTATATCAAATTCAAACGAAATTCCGTGATGAATTCCGTCCTCGTTTTGGTTTAATGCGCGGTCGAGAATTCATTATGAAAGATTTGTATACTTTTCATAGCAACGAAGAAGATCTTGATTTATGGTATAATAAAACAAGGCAAGCTTATCAAAATATATTAAATCGCCTTGATTTACATTACCGTATTGTCAATGCTTCAAGTGGAAACATTGGTGGTGCTTCTAGTGAAGAATTTATGATTCTTTGTGACATTGGCGAAGACACGATTGTTTTTAGTGACGAAAGTGAGTTTGCTAGCAATACAGAGTTGTGCGACTTACCAGTAGGCGCACCATCTCCTGATGGGAAAGGAACCATTGTTCATGCGAAAGGCATTGAAGCAGGACACATTTTTAAACTTGGTACCAAATATTCTCAACCAATGAAAGCTTTTTTCTTAGATCAAAATCAAAAGCAAAACCCAATTATTATGGGATGCTATGGAATGGGAGTATCTAGATTGTTAATGGCAGTATTAGAGCAACATTATCGCGATGAAGTCGCTTTGTGGCCAAATGCCATTGCTCCTTTTCAAATTCATATCATTCCTCTTGATAAAGCCAATACGCCTGCATATGATTTATCATGGCAATTATATGAGGGATTGGTTAAAAAATATGAAGTGTTATTCGATGATCGTGATGAACGCGCCGGAGTGAAATTTAAGGATGCTGATTTGATTGGGGCTAATTTCCGCATTGTGTGTGGACGAAAAGCCAGCGAAGGCATTTTTGAAGTAACGAACTTGCGTGAGAAAACGACAGTTGAAATGACGTTTGATCAATTATTACAATATCAATACTAAGGAGGCACCTATGAACCACTGTCCAACGATTTCTGGTTTTCACAATACTACGATTTATGTTTCAGGATTGGGGTTTGTGAAAACATCACTAACCATTGAAAACGGAAAAATTACCAACTTACAATCTGCACCAAAAGATGCTTTGACCATACAAGAACGATTTATGGTTGTTCCAGGATTCATCAATCGCCATGCTCATGGCGCGAATCATTCAGATGCTATGTATCCATCTTATGAAGACATCAAAAATATTTCCTTAACATTTGCCAGTGAAGGAATCACAACATACTTGGCAACAACGATGACCCAAACACCTGAGAATATTGATAAAGCCCTAAGCAACATCAATGATTACATAAAAAAGCACCCTGAGGAAGGGGCGCTTGTGTATGGTGTTCATTTAGAAGGACCGTTTATTAGCAAAAAGCACAAAGGGGCGCAACCTGAGAGCGCGATTGTTCCTGGTGATGTAGAAACATTCAAACACTACCAAAAAACAAGCGGGAACAACATCAAACAAGTCACCCTTGCTTTTGAAGAAAACGGTGAAGAGCTTGTGAAATACTTGGCAAATCACAACATTGTTGCTAGCTTAGGTCATACCGATGCAACAGCCGCTGATTTAAAAAGAGCTGCCGATGTTGGCGCAACCTCTTTAACACATACTTTTAATGCCATGCGACCAATTCACCACCGTGAAGTAGGAGCATTGGGAGCTGCAATGCTAGATAATCGTATTTATCTTGAAGTCATCGCTGATTTAATTCATGTTTCCAAAGAAGCACTGCAAATACTATATCGACTAAAAGGAAAAGAAAAAATCACTTTGGTTACCGATAGTATTGAAGCAAGCCACATGGAAGATGGTATTTATCATCTTGGTGGGCAAGAAGTGATTGTTAAGAAAAATGAAGCGCGTTTGGAATCAGGAGCCCTTGCGGGAAGCACTTTGCTTATGAATGAGGCCATTCGTAATTTCAAACAAGTCAATCAACTCACATTAGAACAAGCCATTGACTTAGCCACCATCAATCCCGCCAAATGTTTGGGCATTGATCAGCAAAAAGGCGCGATTGCCTTACACAAAGATGCTGATTTTACGGTGATTGATCAAGATTTAAATATTTACATGACAATACGTAATGGCAAAGTAATTTATAAAAAAGCAGGATTTTAAG
>CAZYFI010000031.1:0-13859 GCA_964646985.1 uncultured Bacteroidales bacterium | reverse complement strand
TTTTCTTTGCTTGTGAAAATACCAGTACATTCAATTACAACATCAACATCTAATGCCTTCCAAGGAAGTGCAAGTGGGTCTTTTTCAGCAAAAACTTTGATTTCTTTGCCATCAACAACAATTGCTCCTTCTTTCCAAGAAATAGAATCGGTTTTGTAATTTCCTTGTGCACTATCATATTTTAATAAGTAAGCTAGATCTTCAGCACCAGTTAAATCGTTCAAAGCAACGATGTTAAAATCTTTGCTGCCAAACATTAAGCGAAAAGCCAAACGACCAATTCGTCCAAATCCATTAATAGCAACTTTTACAGCCATATTATATCCTCCTTATGGTTTATCTTTATGTATTGATTATACTACTTATTGCGGAAAAATTCAATCAAATTCCTTTTGATAACGTTATCAAAAATTACACTTTCTTATTCATTACTTCGGCTATTTTTCTTAACTCCATCATCAAAGATGAAAATTCTTGAAAATTAATCGCCTGTTCTTTATCACTTAATGATTGCTCAGGTTTCGGGTGGACTTCCAGTAATAACCCATCAGCTCCAGCCGCTACTGATGCAAGTGATAATGGCTTTACCAAATCACTTCTTCCACAAGCGTGGGATGGATCAACAATAATCGGCAAGTTTGTAGTTTGTTTGATAATTGGAATAGAACTAATGTCTAAAGTATTTCTTGTTGCACGTTCAAATGTTCTTATTCCCCGTTCGCATAAAATGATTTGAGAATTGCCGTATTTCAATAAATATTCCGCTGCCATTAGCCACTCTTCAATTGTATTGCCAAATCCTCTCTTTAAAATAACCGGTTTGTTGATACCACCAAGCACCTTTAATAACTCAAAGTTTTGCATATTTCTTGTGCCAATTTGGATGATATCAACAAAATCCATAAAAAATGGCAAATCTTCTAAATCTAGCAATTCAGATACAATCTGAATGGGGTACTTAGCTTTAATTGTCTTAATGATTTCATGTCCAGCCACTCCTAGTCCTTGAAACGAATACGGAGAAGTTCTTGGTTTTTTAGGATAAGCTCTTATAAAATGAATATGATTCATCACCATAAATTGGGCGACTTCTTCCATTTGTTCAAGGCTTTCAATTGCACAAGGACCGGCAATCACCAGTAGTTGTTTTGAAAAATCAAAATCACCAAGATGATTCCACTTTTTAATTGTTTTGACTAGTTGCATTGAGTTCACCTATCAAAAATTCAATACCTTCTCGGTAACTTTGAAATCCCTTTCCATAAAATTGTTTGATACACGCTTTTGAAGTGACCGAATTTTTTCTAAATTCTTCCCGATGATTAATATCGCTTAAGTGCACTTCTACAGTTGGAATTTCAACTGCTTTGATGGCATCATAAATAGCATAAGAATAGTGAGTAAAAGCACCAGGATTGATGATAATCCCGGAAAATTTTCTAAAATAAGCATTATGAATTTCATCAATGATTTGTCCCTCATGATTTGACTGAAATACTTTTACAAAAAACTGCTTTTCTTGAGCTATTTTGTTTATAAAAATCTCAAGATTAGCATAACTTTCATTTCCATAAATATTGGGTTCTCTCAAACCTAATAAATTAAGATTAGGACCATTGATAACTAAAATATTCATTTATTTTCTCCAAAATATGTTTCATTTCCAAATCATTGATCACAATATCAGCATATTTATGATACAAAGCAATGCGCTCAATGTATAACTTTTCTAGATCATGCTGATTGGCGGCTAGTGGGCGCGATTGATCAATGCGAGATATCAATATATCAAGCGATGGATTTAAAAAAATAACCAAGGCATTTTGTTTTAGTTGTTGCATAACATTATCCTGTAAAACAATTCCCCCACCTGTCGATAAAACCAGGTTATTCATTAATTGATAAGATATCGTGCATTCTGCTTCTTTTTCTCTAAAATAAGCAAGCGATTCTTTTTTCAAAACAGATGGCAAATCAAGCCCAACTTTCGTTAGTTCTTCATCTACATCAATAAATGATTTCTGAAGTTCTAACGCCAATTTCTTCCCAATTGTTGTTTTTCCAGAGTAAGGCATACCAATTAAGACAATCTTTCTTAGATCTTGCTTTAATTTTTGATAAATTGGAATTATTTTATCAAGGCAATCATTTTGAAATACAATGGAATATGCCTTTGCTGCTTGTGATACAAGCATAAACAAACCATTCACTATTGGAATATGATTTGCTTTTGCCTCCACTAATAATGGAGACAAATAAGGATTATAAATGACATCGATGCACGTTTGCAATTTATGAAACTCTGTTAAAGAAAAGAAAGGTGCATGCTCATTATTTGTGATGGTTCCATAAGGGGTTGCATTAATAATGATATCAAAATCCAAAAACATTTGGTAATCAGAAAGCAAATATTCATTTTCCTTTCTAATTTCTCGCACAAGATGAATTATTTTACTAGCATTTCGCAACAAAAGAGCATAATGAATCGTTTTCGCCGTTGCTCCATTCCCGATGATGATTATTTTTTTATGACTCACAGGAATTTGAAAATAATCTAGTGTATTAAAAAAACCCTCACAATCGGTATTATAACCTTGAAACTGATTATTTTCACGAACAATTAAATTAACTACTTTTGTTTCCATTGCCTCTTTTGTTAAGGAATCGCACATCAAATAAGCTTGATGCTTAAAAGGATTGGTAACATTAATGGCTCGAAAGTTTATTTTTTTCACATCATCTAAATGATCTGTTTCGAATAATCCGTAATGATTATATCCCAGCATTTGATAAATAATGGGTGAATAAGAATAATCCAACTTTTTACCAACAAGAAAAAAATCAGGTGATTGTATTTTTTTACTTATGGAAAATACTTCGTTATAGAGTGCAATCAATTCATTCCCATACTCTTTTTTTGCCAATTTCTCCTTGATTTGTTCTTCTCGATCTAGTGCAAGAATCGGCTCTTTGTTCATTAACTTCAATAATCCTATTTTTTTCACAAGATCCCATCGTTTTATCAATAGGTTGGAAATTTCATCATCCATTTCATCTATTTTTTGACGATAACAATCTATTTGCTTCATAATTATTCCTCTAAAAGCATTTCTAAAATGGCATAATTTGTGATTGCATTAATGACATGAAGTCCTTTAATGGCAAACACAACATCATGTCTTCCCTTGATATGCAATTCTTTATTCGTATGATTTTTTACATCAATCGTATTTTGCGCTTTACCGATGGACGGTGTTGGACGAAAAGCCGTTTGAAAAACCAATGGGTTTCCATTCGTCAATCCACCATTGATTCCTCCGGCGTGATTGGTATAAAAAGAAACTTTTCCATCTTCATAAGCCATTTGATCATTTGCTTGACTACCAAACATTCTTGCCAAGTCAAATCCTAAACCAAACTCTACTCCCTTTACACCAGGAATAGAAAATAATAAATGACTTAAAATCGATTCGAAACTATCAAAAAAAGGATTACCCAAACCTACAGGCAAATGATAAGCACTTGTTTGAATGATTGCTCCTAGACTATCTTGATTGTTTTTCGCCTCTTCAATGGCTTTCATCATGTTTTTCTTTGCTTCTTCATGAACAACGGGAAATGGTTCTTGACACAAAATTTGTGCTTGATGAAAATGAAGCGAATTTGCATCATCTTTAATATCACCAAGAGATAGTACTCTAGAACAAACTAAGATTTGTTTTTCTTTTAGTAGCTGTTCACAAATTGCTCCAAGAACGATAAGAGCAACCGTCAAACGTCCTGATCCCGTTCCGCCACCGCGATAGTCATGAAATCCATGATATTTTTCATATAATGGATAATCTCCATGACTAGGCCTAACAATATTGCGATTAATCTCGTAATCTTCACTTTTCACGTCTTGATTTTTTATCAAAAAAGTCAAAGGTGCACCAGTTGTATGATGATCAAAATAGCCACTGACCAATGAAAATTCATCAGGTTCAAGTCTTGAAGATGTGAAATTCCCTAGGCCGCGACGTAGAGCTAATTTATTAGTAATATTTGTAAAATCAATTGTAACGCCTTCTGGGAAGCCATCGACAACCAAACCAATCTGTGATTCGTGACTTGCTCCAAATACAGTTACTTTTAATCTGTTTCCAAAAACATTCATTGTAAACCTCGCAAAAACGCATCAAACGAAAGTGTTTGTATTTCAACTTGACCTATTTCTTTCAAAATGGGAACTTTTATCATTTCACTCATTCTTTTCTTATCTTTTTCGATAAATTTTATGACATCAGGCATGGTAAAAACATAATCCAAGCGAATATTCCATTTCTCGAATATTGGTTTAAGATAGTCACGGATGGATTTTTGCTTTGTCTCATAAAATAATCCCAAGGCTACAGCCTGTCCGTGCGTGAGAGAAAACTTGGAAATACTCTCTAAAGCATGACCAATGGTGTGCCCATAATTTAATGCAAGACGTATGTTTTGATCAAATTCATCTTCCATTGTTATCTTGGCTTTTATCGATAGACAATCATAAATGATGTTTTCGTAGGTTTCTTCATTCATAATTTTATCTAAAATCTGTTTATCAAAACATAAACCATACTTAATAACTTCACCCATCCCGGAAGTAACTTCTAATTGAGGTAAACTTTGTAAAAGCAAAGGATCAACAAAAATCATTTTTGGATGATAAATTGACCCAATTTGGTTTTTGTATGTTTCAGTTCCAACCGAAAAATCAACGCCACATTTTCCCCCAAGAGAACTATCAACTTGTGCAATTAGGGTTGTAGGGATCGAAATAAAATTGATTCCTCTCTTATAAACGGAAGCTACAAATGCTGTAATATCACTGACAACTCCACCACCTAAGGCAATCAAATAATCTTTTTTTTGAATATCAGCTTCGAGCATTTGGGAGAAAATCTTACTCACTGTTTGGTTGTTTTTGGCTTTTTCCCCTTCTGTGATGACAATAATCTCATAATGCGTCAATTGTTTGATCAGAGTATTTAAGTATAAACTAGCAACTTTCAAATCAGTAACAATAAAATAACGGCTATTTTGATCAAGATAGTCACGAAGGTGACTTAATAATCCATTATCAATGTAAACTTGTACTTCTTTGCTTAAATATTTTACAAGCATTGTTTTCATGAAACGAACTCAACCTTTCCAGTTAATTTTGTATAGGCATCAAAAAAATTAGGATATGACTTACTGACAGACATGGCATTTAAAATAATGTAAGGATTCTTTACTCGATTGGCGATGACTGCCAAGGCCATGACAATCCGATGATCATTGAAACTATCAACTGTACAATTACCTTCTAAAATTGGTTTTCCTTTGATAATCATCCGATTTTCCGAGATCGTAATGTCTCCTCCCAAACGATTAATGCCTTCTTTGATTGACTCTGCTCGATTGCTTTCCTTGTGGTTGAGTTTATCGATTCCTGTGATTATTACAGTTCCAGTTCCCAAAGATGCAATAGCGGCCAAAATAGGGCCCAAATCTGGAGTTTCAGAGATATCAATCTCTCCACTACCGATTTCACCCTTTAAATATTGATAATCTCCATTCACTATTTTAAAACGAACAGATAATTGTTCTAAATAGTGAATAAACCTCGCATCCCCTTGTAACGTGTCCTTATTCAAGCAACCAACACGTAAATTAGGATTGAGATAAGCCGCTGCAAGCCAACAAGCTGTATTAGAAAAGTCGCCTTCAATATTGATATCATTTGCGACATAAGAAGCTGATTTTTCCAAAATAATACTTTGTTTGTCAGGGAAGAGGAAAGAAATGCCAAATTTCTGACAAGTGTCAATGGTTAATTGAATGTATGGATGAGTCACATCAATTCCTGTTAAAGTTAGCATCGTGTTTTGTGGCAAAAAAGGCAAGGCGAAAATCATTCCAGAAATAAACTGGCTGGTATGATCTCCATTCAAAATATACTTTGTTTCAGACAAAGCATTCTTAATATCGATCGAATTTCTATTTCTTTGGAAATGGATTCCTTTTAATTCAAGTAAATCATCATCCATAATTCTACTCATCAAATATTCACTTCCAGAAAAAGACCACTGATTATGAAAAAGAGAAAAAATAGGTAACAGCATTCTTAAAGTCGATGCCGATTCGCGGCATTCGATCGGTTTTTTGGGAATAATAAAATGCACTAATCCTTCGACTGCAATATAATGTTCATAAAAAATAATTTTAACACCAATGGCCCGTAAGGCATTGATTGTGGCTGTCGTATCTTCACATATAAGGGGGTTATAAATGCGTGAACGACCTTTTGCAAAGCTCGCACAAATGATTGCCCTGTGGGTCAAACTTTTGGATGGAGGTGCTTCAACTAGACCTTTTAATTCTTGGGGATAAATTTTTAAATCCATAAATAACTTTCCTTTAGTGTTATTATACTACATTTCTTATGTAATTTAAATAGAAATGAAAAAAGACTGATGAAGGATTCATCAGTCTTTGCGATTAATTTCGATCAAAAAACAGTCTGGCAATAATTGGTAAGACTTCTAAATATAACCAGATGACAGTAAATACCAAGCCAAAAGAAACATACCATTCTAGTTTTTTGGGAGCTTTTCCTTCTACGACGCGACGAATATTTTCAAAATCAAAAAGTAAATATAAGGTCGCTAGAAAAACCATTATGACTGAAGATAGCATCGACAACCCAAAATGATATGGAACTCCTGTAGAAAATGAAATAATCCACATTAATATTTGCGTTACAATCATAGAAATGGAGAAAATAAATAAGAAACGAAGAAAACGATTATTGACAACAACAATTCTTGTTAAGAATAATGTCGCCAATACCACCAAGACAACTATCGTTGCTAAAATAGCTGTCAAAACCACTCCGGGTGCTTCTTGTTCAAACAACATCGAGACAAATCCAACCAATAGCCCTTCAGCAAGGCAATAAATAGAGCCAAACACTTGGGATAAACTAGGAAACCATAATGCACATATGGATGTTACAATGGTAACCACCAAAGCAATTGGCAAAAGAGATTCCAATGAACTTGCATAATTTGCTACTGACCACAAACTGATGATGACTCCAATCACGGTTAAACCAACAAAATATAGAGTTTTAGAGGCTACTCCTCTATAACTTGCTACCTCTACTACTTCACCAGCATATGGTTCTTTTAAAACCCGTGCAAAAACGGGATTATGACTACGAAAACGCATACTTTACTCCTTATTTAAAATAAACCTAATTGATCTTCTTCTGGCAAACCTTTGAATGCTCCAACAGAAGACAAACGTTCAAAAACTGTGGCATTGACTTTGGTTCGCCTCATGACATCTTTTGCTGAAGAAAACACAGTTTCATTTCTGGCATCGGCAATTGATTTTGCTGTTGCTTCCCCCAAATTGTCCATTGCTTTAAATGGAATAATCAAACTATTTCCTTCAATGAGAAAATCTCGCCAATCTGATTTTGCAATATCAATTTGTTGGAAAGTGAACCCACGAGCAGTCATTTCCAAAGCAAGAATCAAACAATTATAAATATCTACTTCTTTATTTGTTTGTTTCTTTGTTTTAATAATATCTTCTAATTCTTTTACGCGAAGGTTAATCGATTGATACCCTCCAGCCATTGCCACAATATCAAAAGCATTTGCTCTTCTAGAAAAATATGCTGCATAATATTGAAGAGGGCGATACACTTTAAACCATCCTATTCTCAACGCCATAATAACATAGGCCGAAGCATGAGCCTTAGGAAACATGTATTTAATAGCTTTGCAAGAATCGATATACCATTTTGGAACATGGTGGTCTAACATCTCTTGCTCGAATTCTTCAGAGACCCCATTGCCTTTTCTAACGCTTTCCATAATCTTAAAAGCAGAAATTGCTGGCAAATCTTTGGAAAGCAAATAGTTCATGATATCATCACGACAACCAATTAAATCCTTGAATTCAATTGGTCCAACTTCTTTTTTCATTCCTAACATGTAATCGCGAGCATTTCCGTTCCAAACATCAGTTCCATGACTCAAACCGGAAATTTTAATCAGTTCATTGACTGTTTTAGGACGAATTTCTCTTAACATGTCTTTTGCGAGTGTGGTGCCAAATTCAGGTATGCCAGTGGTACCAACCACTTCATGGACTTGTGTTGCATCAACGCCCATTCCCGATACACCAGAAAATAAGGATAAGACTTTACTATCCGCAAAAGGAATTTCATCAACCGTTGAAAACGGATAATAATGAGGTTCTTTCTCAACAAAATCCATCAAATGACGAATCATAGTAGGGTCATCATGGCCTAAAATATCTAACTTTAATAAATTTGATTCAAATTTGTGATAATCATAATGTGTTGTTCGCCAATTGGATGTGGTATCGTCTGCAGGAAACTGAACTGGGATGATATCCGAATATTCAATCTCTTTGGGAATGACGACGATCCCCCCAGGATGCTGCCCAGTTGATCGTTTCACTCCAGTAACTTTTGCGGCTAAACGCTCTATTTCCACTCTCCTAGCTTGGATTCCTTTTCTTTCTAAGAAACCTCTTACATATCCAAATGCTGTTTTATCCGCAATCGTTGTAATTGTACCTGCACGAAAGGCATTATCAACGCCAAATAAATCACGACAAAATTCGTGGGCTTTATTTTGATAATCTCCAGAGAAATTTAAATCAATATCAGGAATTTTATCTCCTTTAAATCCTAAAAACGTTTCAAAAGGAATATCACAACCATCTTTATGCAATTCATTTCCACAAACAGGGCACTGGTTTTGAGGAAGGTCATAACCTGTTCCTGAACTTTGTAATACTGTTTCAATCAAATCAGTTAAATTGGGTTGCGCATACTTCTTCTTTTCTTCATTGTTAAGCTTGATGGCCACAAAATGACATTTGGAGCAATAATAATGTGGAGGCAAAGAATTGACTTCGGTAATTCCCATAAAGAAGGCAACCAAACTAGAACCTACCGACCCACGGCTACCAACGACGTACCCATCATCTTGTGACTTTTTCACAAGCATATGCGAGATATAATAGATAGAAGCATAATTATTATTAATAATGCTATTTAGTTCTTTTTTCATGCGGTCCAAAATGTAAATTGGTAGGTTTTCTCCGTATCGACGTTTTGCATTTTGATAAGTCAAATCAATGACCGCTTGTTTAAAGGAAGGGATATTCAAACTAGCTAAAAAATCATCACTAGGAGCAAATAACTTGTCAGGAAATAAAGGATGGTACTCAATTTGATCAGCAATCACATTGCTATTGGTTACCACTACTTCGAAAGCCAATTCATTTCCTAAAAAGGCAAATTCGTCCAACATTTCTTGAGTTGTCATAAAATGTTGCGACGCAATATTCTTGCGATCATACAATTTATGTACACCACCACCAACCTGAGGGGCATTAATAAAAATTTCACGAAGTTTTATATCATCCATAGATAGGATGTGAACATCACCGGTTGCAACAACCAATTTGTTGTTTTCTTTCGCGGCTTTGATGATTGTCTTTAATATTTGCTTGATTACTTCTTGATTATATTCCAAGTCTTCGTCTTCAAACAAATGCAAGTAATGATTCACAGGCTGAATTTCTATGTAATCATAAAATTTGATTTCTTGAACTAACTTTTCGTAACTATTTCTCCAAGCCAAATCAAATACTTCACCATTGCAACAACTGCTACCCAAAAGTAACCCTTCACGATGGGATTGTAAAAACTTTTTCATAATTCGTGGTTCTTTATAAAAATGGGTTGTGTGAGAATCAGAAATGAGCAAATTAAGATTTTTAGTTCCAACTTGATTTTTTGACAAAATATTTATATGAGTAGCAAATGCATTTTGGAAAGCTTGCTCATCAATAATGGAATGGTTAATTTCTTGATAATTTGTTATTTTTTCACTTAAGAGACCTTTAAGCATCTTCATAAAGATGTGTGCTGTTGCTTTGGCATCATTGACTGCACGATGATGCTGAAGTAGTTCAACATCAAAAAATCTTGCCAATGCTTTTAAATTAAATGATTTTAATTTTCCAGCATACTTAATTCTTGCAAGTTGCATGGTATCAATGGTAGGAAATTCCTTGATATACAACCCAACATTCTTCAGATTTTTATATAGATGAGAATTATCAAATGTAGCATTATGGGCAACCAAAATAGAATCTTGTATAAACTGAAAAAAACTTGGTATGACTTCTTCAATCGATGACGCATTGCGAACATCATCATTTGTTATACCTGTTAAATCGGTAATCATGGAATTGATCGCTCGTTTTGGTTTCACAAAAGTAGAATATTCGTCAATAATTTGAAAATTTTTAACTTTCACGGCCCCTATTTCAATAATCTCATTATAATTGCTAGAAAACCCGGTTGTCTCAACATCATAAATGACATAAGTAGCATTATTTAAGTCAATATTATCATCGGTTAAGGCAATGCGAAATTTATCTTCATCAATTAAAGCGCCTTCGACACCATAAATCGGCTTGATATTTTTTCCTTTTGTTAAATTATGCAAATCTGGCAATGCTTGTGTATTAAAATGATCGGTTACAGCCAATGCTCTATGACCAAAATCAACTGCTGTATTAATATAATCGGTAATATCCATAACTCCATCTTGTGTTGACATCTTAGTGTGTGCATGAAGCTCAACTCTTTTAATTTCAGCATTGTCCTCGCGTTTGTTTACAATGCTGACTCCCAAACCAATCATATTACGAATTTTCAAAACAACATCGGAAGAATACTTATCAAATTCTGCCAAACCAAATATTCTAACCTTTTTTCCTGGCAAAGCATGTTCTCTAGTAAATTTATCTTCATTTAAATCTTTGGGATTCAAGAATTTTTTTACAATCAAAGAATCTGTACCATCATATATAACAGCTTCGTATAATTTGTAAGCTCCTTTTTCACTGATGCTACCACTTATTACATCTCCAATTACAACAAAATTGGCATCACCATACTTTTGTATGTGCTCAATCAGTTGCACATCGGAAGCAGGAATATCTTTTAATTCTGTAACAGGGCCATTTATTTCTGATTTCATTGCTGGTTTTTTATAAACTTTATCTTTTTTTTCTATTTCTTTTGCATTTTTGGTAATCAAATCATACATTTCTTGACTTTGAACGGCTTCCTTTGTTGCTTTTGAAAGACTATCAGCAATTGTCTTAGCAATCGGAGTTTCGAAATGACTGACAGATGCAGTAAAATGAACTTCAGGTAGATTAAAATCTTGAAATAATTCTTTGATACGCGGGAATAAACTTTCGATCATTATAATTTCATCATTGCTTCCCACATATATTTTTACAGTATTATCTGTAAAATCAGTATTAAATACTTTTAATGTTTCAAATCTTGGTTTCTCTATGATACAACAATCTAGCACTTCTTTGTAATATTGTTCTAGTGTTTTAGATGCAATTTCTTTATTCACATAATCAATATATACTTTTATTCTAGTTTGCTCTTGAATATGAAAAGCCTCATCAATTTTTTCGATTAGTAATTTATAATCATCTAATGATAATACATTAGGAAACTTTAAATAAAAGCTCCATGTCTTAGTCAAACGACTAATTTTTAAATCTAAAAATTCACCTTCAAAAAAACTTGGGTGATTTTCCAACCTCAAAGTAGTCATTAATTTTTGGAATTTATTTTGGATCATTTTTAAAACCTCTTAAAATAATTTTATCATAATCGACTAGTTTAATCTAGTCATTTTTAAATGTAAATACAATGAAAAAATCAAGCATAGCTTGATTTTATCCAACATAGAAATAAATTGATAAGAAATGTAATAATGTGCCAAGAATAACAAAAATATGCCAAACCATGTGTGTAAATTTAAATAACTTCAAAGAGTAAAAAATGATTCCAAGAGTATATGCAATTCCTCCAGCCAATAACAATAACGTCCCATTTAAGCCAATTGCTTTTATAACCAAATCTAGATAGAAAAAAGCCATCCATCCTAAGCCAACATATAGAATCAAATGAAATGATTTAAATCTACCAAACCAAAATACATTCATAATTAAACCAATAAGTGCCAAAGCCCACATGAACAAGCATAAAAAAGTTCCAAGTTGTCCACCGATTGCCAACAATGTAAAAGGTGTATAAGTTCCAGCAATAAGCAAATAAATTGTCATATGATCAAATTTTTGAAAAAGCTTCTTCGCTCGAGAGCCTAGAGGTAATCCATGATACAAAGTTGATGAAGAATAGAGCAATAAGGCACTCATCCCATAAATAAGATAAGCCAATACCGCAATCAAAGAATTGGTATTGAAACCTTTCACAATCAAAAACCCAATCATGACAAGAGAAAGTAAAATGCCAACACCATGGGTAATGGAATTCCCTATTTCTTCGCCAAAAGTATAAAATTTTTTATTCACATAGACTTTTTTAGCCACTTTTAATTTTTCACTTTTGATAATAAAGTTATTGGTTAATGGCGTTTGCCGATATTGCTCTGAACGAGTCAACAATTCTTGACTTCGATATATTTGCAACTGAGAAATTTCTTTACCATCAATTACTAAATTTCTTTTTGATGCATTTGATCTTTCAGAAATCGCATTTAAAATCAAGAATGCCTGATTAATTTCTTCTTGTGACGGAGTATAAAATTGATTGATTTCCTCAATTTGATCGTTTTGATTGGTAGCTTTGGCGGTACAACCAAATTTTTTTCCTCTCTTCAAATCATCAAGAAGTAGACTTGGCTCTTCACAAATACGGTCAATCAATGGCTTTTTACTCAATGAGGAAGCAAAAGCAATTTGCTGATATGCAAAATCAATATTGGCATCAGCATTCCAACCTAAATAATCACGATATTTTTTTTCATCAAAAAACAATGCTTTCACACGTTCATATTTTGCAATTTTTCGATAAGAAATAACACCTTCTGGGCTATCAATAATTGCGATAAAATTAATCTTTCCAAAGTCTAATTTTTGTAAAGATTCATATTCTCTCGCTTTCATAACAAGTCGATTTAAGTTTTTTGGCATAACATGATGAATCGCCCATCCCGATATCAAATGACCATCTATTTTTGACAATCCATGACTTGTTTCTTGTAAATTTTCTCCATTTATGCGAATGTACAATTCATGTTTCTTAGATTCTAGCAGCTGAAGAAGTTTATTTTTCCATTTCTCATCTAGGAAAATTTTTGTTGCATCATCGATATCAACAATGAAAACGTCAGCTTCTAATAAATTTAATTGTTCTAAAAAAGAAAAAGAACCTTTTTGATTGAAATAATAACTTCTAGGCATGATTTTTTTCTCTCATGTAAACAATTTCTCCTCCAACAATCGTACAATCTACTTTCACATTTTTGATTGCTTCTTCATTCATGGTAAAAATGTCTTCACTTAACACCACAACATCACCCAAAAACCCTTTCTTTATTTGTCCTTTGAAAGTTTCTTCAAAAGTCAAATAAGCATTATGTTTGGTATATCCATCTAAAGCATCGCTTACTGATTGTTTTTCTTTGAGATTGTAAAATTGATTATAATCCCAATTTGCTCTTGTAACCATAGCATAAATTCCGATAAGTGGATTAAAATCTTCAACCGGACTATCACTTCCAAACCCAGTAGGTACATTTTGGGATAGCGTTTTAAATACATAGCTTGATGAAACCAATTCTTTGCTTACTCGATTGGTGACTAAATTCATATCACTTATCACAAACGGAGGTTGTACAAAAGCACAAATATGTTGTCGTTTCATCTTGTCAAGTACATCTTGATCCGTTATTTGT
>CAZYFI010000030.1:0-14282 GCA_964646985.1 uncultured Bacteroidales bacterium | reverse complement strand
GCTGCATAAGCATATTTTCCTGTGATGTATTCACGGAAACGTGATGTAGCACCATCAATTGCAGAAACAGTGATGTTGTGAAGAGGAGATGTTGAAAGTGGAATTTCATAAACGAATTGATATAACAATCCGAATCTTCCAAGGATGTCACGTCCACCACCATGTCCAATTTGAGTTGTATCATTAATATATAACAACATTGGTAACCATTTGTCATGGTAAGCAGTTTGACGGAAGAAATCATTAGAAGAATCATCAATCTTCAAGTGATCAGGATCTGCTGTAGCAGATGCGTTTGCCTTATACAAGTCATAAACCCATTCACGCATAAATGCATCTGTCATTAATGTGTTAAGATGAGGAGTTGCAACAGTTGTATCGGAGAATGTAGCAAAATCCACTAAGCCAGGATAGTTCTTAGCTTGTAAGTGAGCATACAAATCAGCGATAAACATATCTGTAATTTCTTTTCTTGTTGTAGCATATACTTGGCCATCATTTAATACTAGATCAATGTAGAACGTATTTAATTTTGAAGTGTATTCATTTTCAAGCCATACATGGTCTACGATTAAGTTCTTAACGCCTTGTGTTAATGCAGAATATGGAGTATATAATGCTTGCAATTTTGTTAAGTAATCTTCTGCAGCTTGATCAGCTTTTAATGCAGCTACTTTTACATCCCATAATAGAGCACTACGTGCCGCTTGGGCATTGAATGCAGTCATATCAAATGCAATGTCAGCAAGAGGAGTCAATACTGCGCTGTCATAGTTCTTATAGTTTTCAGCAGCTTTTAAGTTTGTATCAACGCCTGCAGCCAAAGTTTCAAGAGTTGCTGGATCAGTAGCTGGGTTATCGATAGAATCTAATTTAGTCTTTGCTGCAGAGACATTGGTATTAAAATGCATAAAACGGAAGTCATTTTCAGAAGCTAAGTTATAACGTTCAAATGTTAAAACAGCATCTGGTTGACAGAAGATACCAACAACAGGTTGATTTTCTTGTGTCTTAAATGTCATACCATAACCACCAGCTGGAATATCAACTGTTCTTGCTGTTGATGGTAATGCATCTTGTAATACTCCAAATCTACTTCCTAATACAACTTTACCAGTTGCATCAGCAACGAAGCCTTTTCGGAATCCGTCAAATGTTAAAGCGCCTTCACGCAACCCAAATGCGATCCATGGTAAGTCATCTGTACCATTTCCTGCTGCATGCGCTGCTAAATCAGCTTTTGCAACTTTGTCTGTTAAGTTAACAAATAAGATTGCCCAGTTTCCACCAGTTTTTTCACGAAGGTTAGCGTATTCAACTCCGGTAATCTTGCCTGCTTCATCAACAGCTGTGATGTAAGCAACGACAAAGTCCATTGCGAAATATTGATAACGTTTGCCAGCAGGATTAACAGCAAAACTTGTTGGTGCAACTGGATTGTCAACATCAGCATTGACATAGAATGTCATACCTGAGAATGCACTCCAATATTGTTGGCCAGTGTAAGTTGTTTTGCCTACGGCTTTATCCCAGTAACTAAATGTATTTAATAAGTCATATTTGTCATTCACAACAGTTGTTGTTTGTTCAGAGAAACGTCCACCAATATACATAGCATTGGCATCATTAGAAATACCAGTGTTGACAACAAACGAAATCGCAGTAGAAGCAACGCCTTCTTTCTTAAATGTTGCTGTTAATAAGCTTTCATGGTAACGTAAATATTGAGTCTTTAATGTTGTTCCATTGAAGTCTTCAGGGTTACCTGCCCATTCAATGGTAACACCATCGTGTCCAGTTAAAGCAACTGGTAATCCAGAAATGGTATTTCCACCAACACGGTTAGCAACGCCATAAGGGAAGTATGTTGGAATGGATGCCATTAATGCTGCATCATGAGTGAAATCATAAACAGCTTGGCTAGTAGGAGTCGCTTTTAATGCTTTTACATTAACTGTTCCAGTAGCAGTAAAAGCTGGAGTAGTGCGATCATCAGTGAAAGTAACTGTGTATACAACATCAGTATCTTCTGCTAAGTCACGGTTTACGTATGCGCCAACATTATCCAATACAGCAACAGCACTTGAAGACCAAGACATTAATAAGTTAAATTTACTATCGCGAGTTGGCAATACGATGTTGCTTTGTGCTTGTAAATCTTTATAAGCTGCTAAATCGCCAGTCGTTAAAATGTATTCTACTTTCTCTTCAATGGTGTAGCCTTTTACAAATACTTTGTATTCAAGAGGCATACCAACACCAGAAGTAGAAACGGTTGCTGATAAAGTTACGATTTGATCATCGTTTGGACGAACATATTCGCCAGTCTTAGAAAGAATGGCTGCATTGTTTGTTGCCCAAGCAATGGTAGATCCCTTAACTTGAGTTGGTAAAATTACGTTTGCTGCAAGTTTGTCAGGATTTGTTTTTGTATAATTGTAGAAATAAGCATCTAAGTAGTCCTTGATGATTTGATTTGTTTTGAATCCATTATCATCTAAGTTTTGAACTAACTTAAGTGGTAATACTTCTTCAATACTAAATGTGCCGTATTCAACTTTGCATGTAACTGCAGTTTGTGAATCGCCAGCAATGGTTCCAACAGCAAATACGCCATCAGTGATTGCGGTAGCATCTGCTTTTGTCCAAGTAACAATTAGTTTATCATTTGGATAAACAGGAAGATCGAAGTCTGCATTTGCAAATTCAGGCATGTTGGCTTTAATGTAAGCCATTGCGTTCAGTGCAATTTCAGTGTCAGTTCCTTCTTCAAATACTTCAAGTTCAAAATCGTTCTTAATAGTATTGTCTAACGCTGAAGTAGCAGTAATGGTAACGCTACCGCTCTTAAGAGCAGAAACGTTTCCTAATCCATCAACTGTAGCAACAGAAGCATCACTTGTAGACCAAATCAAGCCTTTGTAAGCTGAAGCAGGTGTAATGGTTGTTGGGAATAATTCTACATCGCCAACATACATTTCATCTTGGCCTAAAATCATGACCTTTGTTGGAGCAAAGTCATCTAAAGTAACAACTGGTAATACTGTTACAGTAACCTCAGCTTTGATTGTAGCTTGGTCTTTTACTGATACAGTAATTTTTGCTTGACCAGCAGCAACAGCAGTAACAGTGCCATCAGCGACAGTTGCAACTGCAGTATTGCTTGATGCATACTCTAATTCTAATGCTTCTGATGTTCCGCCAATGGCAGGAACAACCGATACTGTTCTTCCAGCAACAGTTGTTAATGTTGCGGATGAGAAGTTTAAAGTAATAGGCGCTTTGGCTTTTACAATAACCGTAGCTTCTACTTTTACTTCAGGGTAATCGGTGAGTGAGACAGTAATTTTTGCAGTACCTGCAGAAACAGCAGTAATAACGCCAGCGTCGCTTACAGTAGCTACTGCTTCGTTATCAGAAGCATATACCATCGTCAATCCTTCGACTCCACCAATCACTGGAACAATTGTAGCCGTTTCTCCAACTACCGTTGTAAATGATGATGAAGACAAAGACAATGATGGTGTTGCTTCAGGTGTACAACCTGCAAAAAGAATTCCAAAAGCAATTAGTAATGCAATGATTAAAAATCCTTTTCTTTTCATTTCTTTCTCCTTTTATTATTTTTTATGAAACGTATTGACTTATGTTCAAAACATAAAAACGTTTACGTATAACATTATAGCACAGATTTGTCAAATGTGTACATATTTTTTTGGAGAAAATCATGAAAACAAAACAAAAAACCACGCTTTTTTGCGTGGTTTGTCTCTTAGATTACTTTCCCAGGATTTAAGATATGATTGGGGTCAAACACTTTCTTAATTCCTTGCATAATAGCTACTTGGGTAGGTCCTAATAATTTATGCATATATTGCTTTTTAGCATAACCAATTCCATGTTCACCAGATATCAATCCACCTAGTTCTTGCGCTTTGTCATACATTTCTTTGAACACTGCTTCCAGTGTTGTGTTGAATGCTTCATCTGGCATATCATCTTTGCAAATATATAAATGCAAATTGCCGTCACCAGCATGACCAAAGCTAGGAATACGAATATGATATTTTTTTGTTAACTCATAAGTAAATTTGATGTATTCATTGACTTTGGCTCTTGGCACTACCACATCGCATTCATCCATTTGCGTCGTGGAAGCCTTGATTGCTTCTAAGAATGCACCTCTGGCTTTCCAAACCAAATCTTTGCGTTCTTCGGTATCAACAATTAATACATCTTGGGCATGCAATTCATTCAAACATAAATCAGCTGCTTTTTGCACTTTTGATTTGACATCATTGTCGTCTTGTCCATCAAAGGTTAGTAAAATATAAGCATTGTTTTTGGTATCAGGAAATTTCTTACCTAAAAACATTTCAGCAAATCCAATTGTTTCCCGACCAAAGAATTCCACCGCAGTTGGATCACTTTTTGATTGTAAGATTTCGGGAACATGGTCAATGCCTTGTTCAAGCGATTGAAACGGAACCAACAAACTAATTGTTTTGGTAGGCAAAGGTAACAACTTCAAATAAGCTTTGGTGATAACCGCCAATGTGCCTTCACTACCAATGATTAAATTCTTAAGTGAATATCCCGTCGTGTCTTTCACAACTTTTCTTCCAAATTGCGTGATTTCACCATTAGGCAAAACCACTTCAATGGCTCTTACCCAATCTCTGGTAACACCATATTTCACTGCTCGCATTCCTCCAGCGTTCGTGGCAATATTACCACCAATGGTTGCACTCTTTTCTCCTGGATCAGGAGCATAAAAGTATCCTTTTGGTTCAATGAAACTATAGATGTCCATGAGTAAAACCCCTGGTTCTACAACCAAAACCAAATTTTCACGATCTAGTTCAAGAATTTTATTCATTTTTGTGGTATCTAACACAATTCCCCCATAAAGTGGAACACAAGCACCAACCAAACCGGTACCACTTCCCCTTACAGTAACAGGAATCATTTTTTCATTGGCATATTGAAAGATCTTCGATATTTCTTGCGCTGAAACAACTTTGATGACCAATTCTGGAAAAGCAACTATCGTTCCCATTTCATCTTTAGAGAAATCATCACTAATCGCTTCTTTTTCGAGAATACGATCACTAGCAATAAAACTTTGAAAATATTGGATATCTTCATTTGTTATTTTATGATACATGTTTATAATCCTTTCGCTTCTTTTATTTGTCGGATTAAGTCAGGGAGAATCACAAATACATCACCAACCAAACCATAATGAGCTACATCAAATATCGATGCTTTTGGATCATCACAAATAGAGAACACAATCTCACTACCGCGCATTCCGGCAGTAAACTGTACTGCCCCACTGACACCCAAAGTGATCAATAATTTAGGCGCAACCGTTCTACCACTCAAACCGATTTGTTTTCTTGGGTCAACCAACCCGGCTTCAATTAACGGTCTTGAACAAGCAATTTGTGCACCCAATAAATCAGCCAACTCATTGACAAGAGCAAATTGCTCCGGTGTTTTAAATGGTCTTCCACAAGCAATCAGCACATCCGCTTCGCTGATGTCGATATCTTTTGGTTTTGGTGAAATGTCCACCAAATGAAGTCCAGTTGTAAAATCAATATGACTTGTTTTCATCATGATGATGTTTCCATGTGGTTGTTCTTTTTGCGGCATTTTAAATATTTTATAACGTACTGTAGCCATTTGAGGACGATTATTTGGGCAAATAATACCCGCCATAATATTCCCCCCAAATGCAGGACGATTTTGAATCAAATCAGTATTTTCTTTCATTCCTAAGATGGTGCAATCAGCAGTCAACCCAGTTTTAAATCTTGCCGCAACCCTAGGTGCGAAACTTCTTCCAATGCTCGTTCCTCCATAGAGGATAACACTTGGACGCGTTTTTTTAATAAAATCTTCCATCAAGTTGGCATAAAGCTCTACATTAAAATGACTTAAGCGAGCATCTTTATAAACAAATATTGTATCCACACCATAAGATAATAATTCATCAACCATGGCTTGTTCTTCGTCACAAAATAGAACGGCATAAACAGGATGATTTGTGATTTTCACAAGTTCTCTTGCTTTTCCAATCAATTCCAATGATACTGGATGAATTTCATGATTGTTGTGCTCTACAAATACCGAAACACCAATCCATTTGCTTTTGTCAATGGCGACTACTTGGTCTTCTTCAAACTGAAAGACGCCAGGTGCTCCTTTGCGAACACAAATTTTGCACATCCGACAACCTTCATTGATGCTTAACATTCCATTATATTCAATGGCATTAAATGGACAAATCTTAACCGATGCTTCACCAATTTCTTTGGTAACCTTTGTGTGATCTATGACTATTCTTCCCATATCATACCTACAATATCTTTAAATCTTTCATTTTTTGAAACATCAAATCCGCCAACTCTTGATTGTCTTTTTCCCATACTTCTTTGTCAGTGTTCTTTTGTGGAGGAAACATTCTTTCTACTTGTGTTGGCGATCCTTTTAATCCATAATGGCTTTCTTCTTGATCTAGAAAATCTAAAAACGTCAGTTGTTTGATAACATAGTCTTTTAACGCTATGCTACGCTTATACGAAGGAAGTCTTGGAGTATAAATGCCTTTGTCAACCGTCATCAAACAAGGATATGTCATTTCCCATGTTTCTAAAGTTTTATCCATACTCACACTTACTTTGATAGATTGATCGTTAACAGAAATAATCTTATCTACATATGACATATGAGGAATGTGTAAACATTCCGCAATCTCTGGACCAACTTGGGCGGTATCGCCATCGGTTGTTTGTTTGCCACAAATAATCAAATCAAACTCGCCAATTTTTTTAATTCCCGAAGAAATCGTATAGGATGTGGCAACCACATCGGCACCAGCAAATTTGCGGTCCGTAAGCAAAACAGCATCATCCGCACCCATCCATAGTGCTTCTTCTAATACGGTTTTTGCTGAAGGAGGGCCCATGGTAATGACAGTGATGGTTGCATTGTTGCTCTCTTTGATTCGCAATGCTGTTTCTAATGCATACAAATCATAAGGATTCATTTTTGTATTGTTGCCATCTCGAATCAATACCCCAGTAACAGGATCAATTTGAACTTGGGAACTTGCAGGAACTTGTTTGATACATACAATTATTTTCATATCTTCTCACCTTTTAAAAACGCCAAAGATGCATCAAATAACATCTTTTTGCTTTCTCTATCATCATAACCATGATTCGCTTTGGGAATCAAGATAAAGTTGGAATCAACAAATAGTTCGCTGTATTTTTTTCCTACAGAACAATCAACAGCCAAATCGTTTTTTCCATGAATAATCAAAACTGGTTTTTGAAAATCATCTAAATGATCATAACTTTGAAATACAAATGTACTATCATAAAGAGCTTTTGATATTTCAAAATTAAGTATATCGGCATTGCCGTTTGGTAGTTTACTAGTAGTTTCATATCGTTTTTGTACCAGCTGGGAAATATTTCCAGCAGGTGACCATAAGATTACTTGATCAATGAGGTGAGGATAAGTAGCAGCAAGCTTTGCTGCCATGGCTCCTCCCATACTAAAACCAAGTACTACGATTTTTGGACTCATTTTCCTTGCTTCATCGAGCATTAATTTTGCTTCTTTTTCCATGGTATCAAACGTAAAGCAAGAAAAATCACCATCGGATTCTCCATTTCCAGAAAAATCCATTCGCAAAGAAGCAATATTGTTTTTGGCTAATAGTCTAGAAAAGTCACGGAACATATGTCCATGTTCGGTTTTATTCCCAGTAAAGCCATGAAAAAATACAACCGTCGTGCGAAAAGGTTGATTAGGTAAGGTCAAATACCCACGAAGAATTTTTTTATCTTCATTGATTAGTTCAATGTGTTGTATCATTTTTAACCAACTCGATTGCTTTTCGAATATTATCATGACCAAGTTTTAACCAATGATTGACTTGATCTAAATCATCGATATTGCTAAGAAGAGAAAAGATGGCTTTTTTCACACAGCCAAATTGTTCATACTTTGCTTTTGCTACTTCTATCGTAACATGGGTTGCTGTTTGAATGATGTGATATGCTCTACTAATTAATTTTTCATTGGTTGCTAGCAAATCCACCATTAGGTTTTCATATACTTTTCCTAGTTTAATCATTGATGCTGTTGATAACATATTACATATCATCTTTTGTGCCGTTCCTGATTTCATGCGTGTAGAACCAGTTAATGCTTCCGGCCCCGTAATCGCTTCAATCGGAAAATCAACAAGACTAGAAAGCGTGCTATTTGGGGAAGTGGTGATTCCACCTGTTTTGCATCCTAGTTTAGAAGCATAGCGGATTCCACCAAGAACATATGGCGTTCTGCCACTAGCAGCAATTCCCACTACAACATCTTCTTTTACAAGCGATATTGCTTGTAAATCAGAAACAGCGAAATCTTCTCTATCTTCGGCACCTTCAACTGCTTTTACAAATGCATCTTTTCCTCCAGCCATTAAGCACATGACAACATCATCCGAAACTCCAAAGGTTGGACGGCATTCCACAGCGTCTAAAATCCCAATTCTGCCACTTGTTCCGGCACCAATATAAATCAAACGTCCGCCTTTTTGCAAGCCTTCTACAATGCAATCTACCAAAGGAGCTATTTGTTGGATGGCTTGTTTTACCGCATCGGCAACCAATTGGTCTTCTTTGTTGATTTTCATCAACATTTCTTCTGTTGAAACAACATCAATATCAATCGTGTTTAGATTGCGTTGTTCGGTTCCAATTTTCTTTAAATCTACGTTCATATTGATTCCTTTCTTGGGGCGATGTTTCCTAAGACAACGGGCTTTTTGGCACCGGTTGCGGAAACAACATTACCAGGGCGATTTTGTAAAGTCAAATAACCAAGAACAGCAAAAGCCACAGCTTCTTTCGCATCGCTAGAAAAGCCCAAATCTTCTTGTGTCAGCACTGGTTTATTTAAGATTGCTTGCATGCGTTTTAAAATGTAGTGATTATGACTTCCACCACCACTAACGACAACACGGTCGAAATTTGGGGTGTATAAACGGATATTGTGAGTGATTCCATAAACAGTCAGCTCAGAAATCGTTGTAATGATGTCTTGTTTGGGATATTGAGAAAAATCATACTTCTTTGCCATAAATTCCATGAAAGTCGCATTGTATAATTCTCTTCCAGTTGATTTTGGCGGTTTTTGATCATAGAATGGATCGCGAATCAAATCTTGATAAATCGGTTCAATGATCTGTCCTAAACGAGCTATTTGCCCTAAATCATCATATGGCTTTTGAAAATATTTTTGCGTGAAATAATCAATCATCACATTGCCTGGACCACAATCAAAGGCAATGACATCTTCTAGATGACATTGTTTCGGAAGATACGTTAAATTGGCAATGCCACCAATGTTTTGTAAGATGATGGATTCTTTGTCGCTTTTAAATAACATATATTCCGACATTGGTACAAGCGGTGCACCTTCTCCACCAGCAGCAACATCCATCGTGCGAAAATTAAAGACTGTTGTGATATTGGTGCGATAGGTGATGATGCTTGGTTCGCCAATTTGCAGTGTAGATGCCACCAAATGTTCACTGGCTTTGGGGTTATGCCAAATGGTTTGACCGTGGGAGGCAACAAAGGCAACATCAGAGTATTGATAAATGGTATCTTGCAATAATAAATCAATTGCTTGAACAAATTTTTCTCCTAGTTCAAAATTTAAACTACAAATTTCTGCAAGTTTTGCAGTATCGTTGTTTAAATTTCTCATGACTTTTTGTTTGAATGCATAATCATATGGATATGTTACAAACTTAAGTAAGCGAAATTGTTCATCAATGATTTCTACCAAAGCGGCATCACAACCATCTAAAGAGGTTCCACTCATTAAACCAATGGCAATCATATTTTTCCCTTTTCTAAAGCCAAATAGTAAGCCCCTTCTACAGGATCATTTTTGGCTTCAATGATATTTGGATTTAACTGATGTTCATATAAACATTCTAATAACGCTGTTTGTACAAACGGAGCTTTTAAAATAAAACTTCCGCGAAAACCAAGGTAAAACTCGGGTTTCATGTTCATTTTTTTATGGGCTTTGATCACAAAACCAGCCAGTTCTCTTCCACAGCTTTTTAAAATAGCCATGGCGTCTTCATCATTGGCCAGTGCTTCTTGACTGATGAATTTCGCATAATCAGCAATTTGGCTCTTTGTTTTCAAATAAACAAATGGTTTTAAATCATAAACACTATTTGATTTTGTCATGTCCATAAATTTTGTTTCTAGTTGGTTTAATGGCTGACTGGTTTCATATTTTTCAATGATTTGTGAGATCAATGTTTTTACTGCTGTAAAACTGGAACCTTTTTCCGTTAGCATATGCCCAAACCCACCCACAAGCAATGTTTTTTTGTCTGAAAAAGCAAGGGTACTACTTCCTGTTCCCGCCAAAACCAAAATGGTTGGATGTTTGGGAATCCCGAGTAACGAATAAAGTCCAATGATGGCATCGTTCTCTAAAGATACCTCTACCCCAAACATCTCACTTAGTTGGCCTTCTTTTTGTTTGCAATTGGGGACAATCCCTAGTCCAGAGACGCCTAGTTGAATAAAAACAACATCATATTGGGTTTTTAATGCTTCAACTGCTGTTTTTATTTGGTCAAGAAAGGTGAATTTGGTGTCGCCATTGACGACTTGGGGAGCACCTGGTCCCTGAATCGTTTCATATACTTTTTCTTTGTTGTGATTGAATGCACACACTTTTGTTTTTGTACCGCCAGCATCGACAGCAATCATGACTCTTTCCATATCTAGCCTCTTTATTTTTCTATCTGATTCTTAATGATAAAGCGAAACTTTTGTCCTGGTTTTATATGTTGTAATAAATAATCACTGATGAGCGCTTTTCCTACTACGTTCACACGTTCATCACTTGGTTGTTCTTTTTTGATAATGGTAACTTCTCCTGCATATCTAGCAAACAAAGAATTGTCGATGGTGACATCAAATGGTTTTCGCACAATCGTATTGCGCTTTTCAATGGTTTTGTCTTTTAATCTTGTAGAAGAGCGCACGCCAAACGAATTCGCATCGGTTCTACATCGATGCAAAAGCATTAATTGCTGTATTTCTTCTGGTCTTGCTTGTTCGTCGATAAGAATTGGTATTTGTAATTCATCAAAAGCAAATTGATTGACCAAATCCAGTTCTTCAGAACTTGCAAAGCTATCACCAAAAACCACTTCATCGACCGATAACAAACGCATTTCTGAAAGCGCTGCTTCAAGCGGTAACAAACGATGGTCTTCAACGGTAGGAAGTCCAGCATAAATCGGTCCACGTTTTCCCACATGTGAGGGAATATATGCCATCACATGCAATCCAAAACGATGAAACATGGCATTTTTGAACGCCACAGTTTCTTGATCTAATCCTGTAAATGGTTTAGGATAAAAATTATGACTAACACGCAATCTTGACATGTCCATTCCCATGATTTGCAAAGCTTGCAAATCTCGTTCTTTCACAGTCGAAGCATTTAATTCGATATAGAAAGGGTATTTTTGCGATAATGCGAATATGTCTTCTAACCCAAATCCATAGTCTAAACGTAGGGAATAAATCTCAGGAATCAAAAACTGATCCATCATTGGTTTGGAAACATCTAAAATAATCTTGAGCTCTAACTTTTTAGCTGCTTCTATCATGATGTTTAGTTCTTGTACAAAGCTATTTTTCATTTCTGGCATATGGGCCGAGATGAACACCAAATCAATGTTTTTTTGTTTTAATAATTGCAAATAAGCAATGTTTTCTTCAATGCTTTGTTCTAGACCAACATAAATCGATGCCCCAATCTTCATCTTCTGATGGATAGATACAGGAAGCGTCCCGGTTGTTTTTAGGTCGCCTTTGATGAAGGAGATGGCAGAAGCAACCGAATTAGGGGTATATTCATATAAGCAATAATAGTTAGATATTTGGGGGAATGCGAATATATCATATGGATTTCTAGTCGAAACCACAGTGAGGTTGCGATTAACCATATCAAGGCGTCTTACTAGTTTTGCTTGGTTTTTGTTGGCCCAAGCATTGTAGGTAAATACAATGACTTGATGGTGTTTTCTTGCTTCTTGGACAACAAGATCAATCTGCTCATCATCACAATTCACTTTTATTTTCATTCCTGTATAAGGTAATTTGGCTTGTTTTAACGCATCAATGATAGAACGTTTTGATAATACATCTTCAATCACGGTTTGAGCAAACGGCTCAACTGCCACGACCAATAACGAATCACTCGGATAAAAGTCTTCGCCTTTTACTTTTGTGAAAGACAAATCAACAACCTTGGCGGCTAATTTCTGATGATCAAGATTGATGATATCTTGTTTTTTCTCTACAAACGAACGCTTTAAGAAAAATTCTTCCATGGTTGGATATAATTTTTCTTTCGCAAGCAGTACACGATTTACCTTTTCATCGAGTAGTGTTTCGGGAAACGATCCATTTAGTACGGCTTGTTCAATCAATTCCAATGCTCGTTTTTGTTTTGCATAAGTTGCTGATACCATAACCATATCCAAGCCAGCAAGCAGTCCCATTAAGGCACCTTTGCTGGCAGTATAAGTATCATCAATGGCTTTCATTTCCATACAATCACTGATGATTAAGCCTTCATATCCTAATTCTTGGCGAAGCAAATCATGCATCACTCGTTTTGATAAAGTCGCAGGAAGTGAAGAATCTTCGTAAGCAGTGAAAAACACATGCGCTGACATAATCGCTTTTACTTGATGTTTGATGGCTTGTTTAAACGGATACAATTCAACTTCGTGAAGACGTTTCACATCATGAGGAATCACAGGCAAAAGATAATGACTATCTGTTGAGGTATCACCATGACCGGGAAAATGTTTTGCGGTTGCTAAAATACCAGTACTTTGCAATCCTAATATGGCTTGCATCCCAAAATCAGTGACCGTTTTCGCATGATCACCATAACTACGAACACCAATGACAGGATTAAGCGGATTGTTGTTGATATCAAGCGATGGGGCTAAATTCATATTAATGCCAAGAGCACGCAATTCTTCGCCCGAGCTTTTACCAAGTTCATAAGCATATTGGCTTGTTTTGGTTGCAGCAACACTCATGTTTCCTGGCCAAAAAGTAGCCTCACTTGTTATCCGCATGACCATTCCACCTTCTTGGTCAATGGCAATCAACGGTATGATGCCAAACTCGTTTAACATTTCTTTGTATATGGTTTGATTCAAGTTGTGCAGTTGCTCTATGTTTTCTACATTTCGTGCGAATAAAACAATATTTCCGAGTTTATACTCGGAAATTAATGTTTTCAAATTAGCATCAATTGATGTAGAAGGAAAACCAGCAAACACAAGTTGCCCAATTTTCTCTTTCAGTGTCATTTGTGCAATTGACTTCATGCATTTCTCCTTATTAATATATCAAATATTTTTCTCTTGTTAAGCGGAATTTTTTTGTATCTTGTTCAAGAATTTGATAAAGCTCTTTTAAAGAATACTGTTGTTTTTTTATATAATCATTGCCAGTATTTAATTCCAACATGCAAGGACGGTTCTCGCGATATGGTGGGGTAATCACCACATCATTAGGGTACAAGTTGCGAACAATTTCCAACATGGTCCACCCTGTTTTGACAGGATGGAATTTGTCTCTATCGGTAATATGAATGACAACGCCAGCACACAAATGTCCAGTGTGTTTAGAAAAAGACGGAGTAAAGTGTTGCGACCTAAAATAAACACCTTCCAACTGGCATGCATTCAAAGCTTCGGAAAGCTCATGCGCTTTGATAAAAGGGGCGCCAATGATTTGAAAAGGAATCGTTGTCCCTCTTCCTTCAGAAATGTTCGTTCCTTCAAAAATACATGTTGCATTGTAGCATATAGCAGAATCAATGGTCGGCAAATTAGGCGATGGAATCACCCACGGCAATTTCGTTTCTTCAAAATACATTTTACGTTTCCACCCCTTCATAGGGATGACTGTTAACTTACAATGAATATTGTCTTCTTTGTTAAACATATAAGCAAGTTCCCCAATGGTCATGCCATATCTTTGAACAATGGGATAATAGCCAATAAAAGAGCGATAATTCAAATCTAAAATATTGCCTTCTACATCAACTCCATTGATCGGATTTGGGCGGTCAAACACAACAAACTCTTTGTTGTGTTCTTTGCAGGCTTGCATCGCGTATGCCATGGT
>CAZYFI010000029.1:0-14800 GCA_964646985.1 uncultured Bacteroidales bacterium | reverse complement strand
GAAGAAAATGTCAGTGAAGCAATCGCGGCTATTTCTGTTACGAATCCTGTTTTTGCCATTTCTCAAGCATTGGCGGGAGGAATGATGATTGCTGGAGCCGCCATGATGGCACAGTTTTTGGGCGCAAAACAAAAAGAACGGGCGTCAAAAGTAGCTGGGCAGTTGTTGCGACTTTGTATTCTTGCGGGATTATTGATGAATGCTTTGCTATTTTTGCTTGCTCCTATGATTATGACTTGGATGGGGGCAACCGGAGTGCAAAGGGAACTTATGATTGTTTATGTTAGAGTTCGTTCATTTGAAATGATTCCTTTGTTTGCCTTTTTTGCTTTTCAAGCAAGTAGGCAAGCTAGTGGAGATACGGTTAGTCCATTTATATTAAATATTTTAATGATTGCTGTAAATATCTTTTCGACTTGGATTTTTATTTACTATTTTCAAATGGGTGTGTTTGGGGCGGCTTTAGGGACTCTAATTGCCCATACTGTGTTGATGCCCATTTTCATATTGATTATGTTTCATGGAAAATCGGATGGTGTGACAATCACCATGAGTGATGTAACAAATGATTCCGCAGAAATAAAAAAGATCTTTCAACTTGCATGGCCAGTTTCCATTAGTCAAGCATTGACTTCTTTGGGATTTTTATTGGTTAATGTATTCATTTTATCTTATGGAGACAATACAATTAATGCTTTTTCGGTTGGAAATCGCATTAATTCATTGGTTTTGATGCCATCCATGGGGATTGGCGGCATTACGGCAACTTTTGTTGGTCAAAACATAGGTGCAGGCAACGAAAAACGAGCAAGGCAATCAGTCAAAGCAGCGGTTATTTGTGCAACTGCAGTCAGCATCATTGGTGGTGCCATTATTTTTCCATTTAGAGAACCTTTGGGGGCGATTTTCTTAAGAAGATTACCTGAAGCATTGGATTTGAGTGTGGAATATATGTTTTTCTTGATGACGAATTTATCGATTATGGGTATTTTCCAAGTCTTTATGGGGTCTTATCAAGGCAGTGGTGAAACAAAATTTAGTTTGATTATGTCAATGCTGCGGCTTTGGGCATTTCGTATTCCTTTGATTTTGTTGTTTAAGGAAGTATTGCATCTACCATCTTCAAGTTTATGGTATGCGATGGTAATTAGCAATTTTGCGGCGCTTTATGTTGGTATTATTTTATATTCGAAATGTAAGTTTGAACCAAAAGTGAAATTAAAAAAGGTGGCTCTTGCATGAAAAAGACACTATTAACTTGTCCTTATTATTTTGGTGTGATTGCGAAAGAAAGTTACCCTGATCAAAGTGCTTTTCAAAAATATTCTTTCGTCCAAAGTATCGTCGTTGTTTTGTTTCCTTACGCCAATAAAACAAAAAACGAAGAGTATATTCCGGCAAAACTATTTTATGGACAAGATTATCATGTTGTCATTCATAAAAAATGCCAGCAACTTGCAATAGATTGGCAATTACCTGATTCTGTGATTCATGTTGATGTTAGTCCCCTAGATGAAAAATTGTGTGCTTACTTGGCTGGCCTTGGTACTTATGGAGACAATAACCTCATCATTCATAAACAACTTGGGACTTTTTTTGCCATTGGTACCATTATGACCAGTGTCCAATTTGATGAATATGATCAACCTATTTCGGATTTATGCACCCATTGTGGGGCTTGCATTGCTGTTTGTCCAACAAAAGCATTGGATGGTGGATATCAAAAAGCGAAGTGTTTGTCTTATTTGAGCCAAAAAGCCAATCGCGAATTTGCTTTGTACGATTTATTGCATCAAAGTTGTTATGGTTGTGATTTGTGTCAAGATGTTTGTTTTTACAATCACCAACCTGATCAATCGATTCCTGAACTTGTTTGGGATGGGAAATCACAATTACATTTTCACGATTTTTCTCAGTTAACCCAAGATGAGTTTACCAGCAAATATGCTGATCGCAGTTTTGAGTGGATTGGTTATGAACGCTTGTTGCGTAATCTTGTGGTATTAGAAGCGAAAAAAAATCATTTAAACAAAGAATCGTTTGCATATTTAAAAACAAAAACCAAGAAACCTTGGTTTTTAGAACACTTGCAATATTTGGAAGGTAAATATGGGAAGTCTTAATTTGGTATTGTTTGAACCAGAAATTCCTCAAAATACCGGGAACATGATGCGTACTTGTATTGCCACAAACACAATCTTGCATTTGATTGAACCCTTGGGTTTTAAACTTGATGAAAGATCGGTGAAACGTTCGGGAGTCAATTATGTTCCGAATGTGAAATACTATGTTTATCATAATATTTCTGAATTTTTTGAAAAAAATCCTGGTGAGTATTTATATTTGACGAGATATGGACAAAAGAATTTTTATGATGCTTCTTTAAATGATCCTAGTAAACATTATTATTTCTTTATTGGAAAAGAATCAACAGGAATTCCTTATTCCTTATTAAAAGAGAATATTGATCGCTGTTATCGGATTCCCATGGCTTCTGTTGTAAGGACGCTAAATGTCAGCAATGTTGCCGCAATCGTTGTTTATGAAGCCTTAAGACAACAAAAATTTCCAGAATTGTCCTTTGAAGAACCAGAAACCATGAAAGGAAAAGATTTCCTATTAAAATAGAATCCCCAAGGGATTCTATTTTTTACTCATTGTTGGTAAGCAAATGAATATATTTTTCTATTTGTGTGAGTTCGATAAAACGTGATTGGCGGAACACTTCTTTTTTATTTTGAAATAAGATGACGGTAGGAACACTAAATACGAGGAGTTGCCCTCGGATTTCTGGTTCTTCGTCAATTTGCACTTTTCCCAATTTCACATGAGGATATTTCTTTAGCATCATTTCTAATTTAGGAGAAATGGCAACACATACTTGACAAAGCTTTGTAGAAAGAAGAACAATAGACAAAGAAGAATCGGTAAATTCCATCAGCTGTTCATAAGAAGTTATAGGATACATTGGTCACCTCATATTGTTATTATACTAAAAAAATATGACAATTCCAAGTAATATAATCACTTGATAAGATGGTGAATTTTTAGTATAATGAAAGAGAGGTTAACCATATGAATGTAGTTTGGGCGTTTGTGATAGGAATCATAGGGCAATTCTCAGTTCTTGCTTCTTGTTATCGTTTGGATAAATATGTGCCAAAAGATAAATATTTTGGCAGGTCTAATATTTACCCAAAAGCAAAGCCACTGTTTGTCTTTACAAAAAAAACAAATCGTCATGATTTTATGACAGTTTCCATTATTTTTCAAATCACTGCCTATTTTTTCATGGGCTTTTCCCTCATTGTCTTTATGATAAGTTTGATTACTGCCAATGAAAATCTTAAGTTATGGAGTACTGTGCTGTCATTTATTTTAATTGGCTATGCAGTTTTAGAGAATTTGTTTGAGATGATTGTGTTAGAAATGATGGAGATTCGCGGAGAACATATTGATTAACTATTTATTGTGTATTTTCTTTATTCTGTTTGGGAAATCATGATATAATAGCCAAAATGAGGTAATTATGAAACAATATTTAGATTTTTTACAACATATTTTACAAAAAGGCCAAACAAAAAACGATCGTACCAATACGGGAACGATTTCTACTTTTGGCTATCAAATGCGCTTTGATTTAAATGAAGGATTTCCGCTTCTAACAACCAAGAAAGTGCATTTAAAGTCAATCATTTATGAATTGTTGTGGTTTATCAAAGGTGATACCAATATTAAGTATTTGGTGGACCATGATGTTAGGATTTGGAATGAATGGCCGTATCAGAAATACCAAAAATCAAGTGATTATTTAGGAGAAACCCTAGAGGAGTTTGTCTTGAAAGTGAAAGAAAGCGCTGCGTTTGCACAAAAGTGGGGCGAATTAGGACCTGTGTATGGGCATCAGTGGCGAAACTTTTCTAGTAATCAACATGAAGTCGACCAACTTGCAAAAGTCATTTTAGAAATCAAAGAAAATCCCGATTCAAGAAGGTTGATTGTGAATAGTTGGCAGGCTGCCGATATTGATGAAATGGCTTTACCACCTTGCCACTTGTTGTATCAATTTTATGTTCAAAACAACCGTTTGTCTTGTCAATTATACCAACGTAGTGCGGATGCATTTTTAGGCGTACCATTTAACATTGCATCTTATTCGCTTTTGACAATGATGGTTGCGAAAGTATGCAATTTAGAACTCGGAGAATTTATTCATACAATTGGTGATGCCCACATTTATTCTGATCATTTCCAACAGGTGAACTTACAATTAACTCGTGAACCAAAAACACTTCCAAAAATGATTATCAAACGCGATGTTCGGTCGATTGATGATTTTACTTTTGAAGATTTTGAATTAGTTGATTATCATCCGCATCCGACCATCAAGGGAAAGGTGGCTGTATGATTTCTATTATTGTTGCCATTGCTCAAAATGGCGTCATTGGTCAAGGCAAAGATTTGCCTTGGAATTATCCAGAAGATTTACGGTATTTCAAACAAATTACTTCTAATCATACTGTAGTCATGGGAAGAACAACGTTTGAATCCATTGTCTCGCGTTTACATCAACCTTTGCCCAATCGTAACAACATTGTTGTTACAAATAACAGCAATTGGCATTATCCTAAAGTGCAAGTAGTGAATCGCTTCTTGGATTATTTGCAAGAAGACCATGACGAAGAAGTATTTGTGATTGGCGGGAAACAAATTTACGAAACTGCTTTAAATTATGCGCATCGACTCTACATTACTCACATCTTTAAGAATCATTCAGGAGATGTGTTTTTTCCTCGCATTGATTTTTCCTTGTTTCAATTAATATCAGAAACTCCTAGTGAAGGTCTTTCATTTTGCATATATGAAAGGATAAAGAAATGATTATTTTCATTCTTTCTACTCTAGCCTTTATCGGCTCAGGGTTGTATCTATACTTTACTCAAATTGTTAGCACGGGAATCATTTGGTGGAGCATTCCCATTGTATATATCGTTTCATGGATAGGTGCTTTTATTTTCTTTTATGGCACATTGGGCATCATGACGCTATTTATGAATCCCAAAAAAGTTGTCATCCATCCTTATCATTTTTACAGTTTGATGATTTCTTGGACAACGAAATTTCTTGTGACATTTTATCGTTTAAAAGTAGTCTTTGAAAACGAAGAAATCTTGCCGAAAGACAGCAAGTTTTTCTTGATTTCCAATCATCAATCTAATTTAGATCCCATTACCATTCTTGCTTTGATCAAGAATCATACGATAACTTATATTATGAAAGACAGTTTGTTGAACTTGCCGATTATTGGACCTTGGTTAAGAACTTCAGGATTCTTGCCTTTGGATCGAAAAAACGATCGCAAAGCATTGGAAGTGGTGGCTTTAGGCATTAAGCGAATCAAAGATGGAGAACCGCTTGGTGTTTGTCCAGAAGGAACAAGAAGCAAAGGACCAAACATGAACGAATTTCGTCATGGGGTCTTTCGCATTCCGCAAAAAGCACAAGCTCCGATTGTTGTCATCACTTTGGATAATTTTTATCGTGTAAAAAAACAATTTTTGTTTTCCAGTACAAAAGTATTTGTTCGCATTAGTGCAGTGATTCCTTATGAAGAAATCAAAGACTTAACAACTGCCCAAATTAGTGAACGAGCACAAAACATCATTCAAAATGACTTAGATGTAGCGCGAAAGAAATATTGTTGGCTAAATTAAAAATCGGTTTATGATAAAACCGATTTTTTAATTTGGTGATTGATTGTATTTTACCAATGTTATTTTGTCTTCTGTGATTGCAAAATAATGCAAAGAACCATTTTGTAACCAAGAGCCAAAATCAAAATCCATCAAGATGGTCGATAGTAGCCCTTTGATGAAATGCGAATGGGTGGTAATTAATATTTTATCATTGCTGTGTTTTTGATAGATTTCTCTTAGTGTTGCAATCACCCTTGTTTGAAGTGCCTTTTTTGTTTCTAAACCCAAAACTTCTTCACGCATGATTGTGGGAAAAGTTTGATCATTGATGGTGGTTCCTTCTAATGCTCCAAAATTTCTTTCAATTAGTCCGGGATGAATGATGGGATTTCCTAAATGTAGGTGCTTCGCAATGATTGCTCCTGTTTCATAGGCCCTTGATAGTGGACTAGAATAAATAAAATCCCAGTTAGGATCGTTATTTTTTAAATATTGTGCAACCAATTTTGCTTCTTCAATGCCTTTTTCACTTAACTGATTATCGGTTTGGCCTTGAATGCGATGCATTTTATTCCATTCTGTTTGGCCGTGCCTAATTAAACATACTATCATAGTTTTTTCCTTTTTTGATATTATACCATAAAACTTGTTTTATGGTATAAAAAGAACTGGAATTTTTTGCTTGCTTTAAAAATAATTTGGTTTTATTTTTCTTTTATGGTATAATACTATTTACAAAAAGGGGTGATTATCTTTGCGAGTAGTTGATTTAATTTTAAAAAAGAAGCAAGGACAAGAATTGAACCAAGAAGAAATCCATTTTTTACTGGATGGATATGTATCAGGGAACATCCCTGATTACCAAATGTCTAGTTTATTGATGGCAATTAATTTTCAAGGGCTAAATGAAAATGAACAAGTTGCCTTTACGCAAGAAATGTTATTGAGTGGTGAACAAATAGATTTGTCTTCGATTTCTGGTATTTGTGTTGACAAGCATTCTACAGGTGGAGTAGGGGATAAAACAACGTTAATTGTGGCACCAATTGTTGCTAGTTGTGGTTTAAAGATTGCGAAGATGAGTGGACGTGGGCTTGGACACACTGGCGGGACTTTAGATAAGTTAGAAGCCATCCCAGGATTTCAAATTTCCCGAACCCCAGAACAATTTTTAAATCAAGTCTCAGAAATTGGGTTAGCAGTAGTTGGCCAAACGGCGAACATTGCCCCAGCAGATAAAAAACTTTATGCTTTAAGAGATGTAACTGGAACAGTAGAATCACTTGGACTCATTGCTAGCAGTATTATGTCGAAAAAGTTGGCTAGCGGGGCTTCCCATATTTTACTAGATGTAAAAGTAGGCGATGGCGCATTTATGAAAACGCTGGCGGATGCAAGAAACCTGGCAAAAGCCATGGTAAACATTGGAAATCGCAGCAATCGGCATACCGTTGCTGTCTTAACCGATATGGCACAACCGCTTGGGTTTGCGGTAGGAAATGCGTTAGAAGTAATCGAAGCAATTGAAACATTGAAGGGGAATGGACCCGAAGACTTGCAAATGCTTTGCTATGAGTTATCAGCACAACTTTTGTTAATGACGAAACTTGCTACTACAAAACAAGAAGCAATGGCAAAAGTAGTTGATGCTGTTGCAAGTAGAAGAGCATTGACCTTGTTTCAAAACATGATTCAATATCAAGAAGGAAATTCGCAAGTGATTAACGACTATTCTTTGTTTGCATCGGCCAAACAAAAACTTGATGTGAAGGCAAAACAAAGTGGATACATTCACAAAGTGAATGCTCTTTCCATCGGTCAAGCAGCCATGATATTGGGTGCTGGTCGTGAAAAGAAAGAAGATGTTATTGATATGGGAGTCGGAATCAAGGCGTATGGAAAAGTGGGAGATTTTGTAAAAGCAAATGATATCATCGCTACCATCTATGGCAACGATGTAAATGTCCAAGAAGCATATCAAATGGTACTAGATGCATATGAGGTATCTCAAGAAAAAACATTGGCTGAGCCAATTATTTTAGACATTGTACAATAATGAATCGATAAGGGGAAAAATATGGATTTAATTTATGAACAAATAGTTCGGGTAATCGCTTGTGCTTTGGTTGGAGCAGGCATTGGCTATGAACGTGAAATTAAAAATAAACCTGCTGGCTTTTTCACATTCACCTTAGTTTGTGTAGGAAGTGGTTTGATTGCCATTTTGCAACAAAACATCGCTCTAGACACCATCGAAAGAATCAATCAAGATCCAAGTTTACTTGGTGTTATTTCGGTTGATCAAGGAAGAATCATTGCCCAAGTAGTCAGTGGTATTGGGTTTTTAGGCGCAGGAACCATCATTCATAATCGGGGTAATGTAAAGGGAATCACTACGGCGGCAATGCTTTGGTTGGTTGCTGGACTCGGTTTGTTAATTGGAACGGGTGGATTGTTTAATTATTTGATTGCAGGAACAACAGTTCTTATTGTATTGCCACTTACTTTCTTCTCACGACGTTTGAGTGAAAAACTTTCCCAAACAAGAAAAGTACAAAGAATCAGAATTGTCTTTAATGAGACCATTGAGAAACAATTATTTGACAATCTCGCATCACAAGGTGTCATTGTAAGAAAGTCATACCTGCTCAATAAAACATCGGTCAATGATCGTCATTTAAAAGAATCAATCATTTATTTTAGCTTACCAAAAACAAGAAACTTCAGTGATGTAATGAACCAAATTGCCATGCTTGAAGATGTTGTAGAAGTAGAAGAAGCTTAAAATTTAATCGTAAAACAGAAAAACAAAAGTGGTGAATAGAAATATTCATCATTTTTTTTAAAAATGTTGAATAAAATCATTTACAACACAGAATAATGAGAGTAAAAAAAAAGTAAAGTGGGAGTTTATATACTAAAAATCCAAGAAAGTAATGAATTAAGAAATTTCATTCCTATCAATCGAATGAATTTTATTTCATTTTAGAAAGAGGCACATTATGGACTCAAAATTAGCAATATATATTGGCAAACGATTATTGTTAGCGATTGCCACAGTATTTTTAGTCATTACGATTACTTTTTTCGCCATGAATGCCATTCCAGGTGGACCATTTTTGAGTGAAAAAGCGGTGACTCCAGAAGTCATAGCTAGACTTGAAGCCAAGTATGGTTTGGATAAACCTTTGTTTGTAAGATATTATACTTATTTGGGAGATGTTTTACGATTTGACTTTGGTCCTTGCATCAAACAAAGAGGAAAAGAAGTCATTGACGTTGTTTTAGGTGGATTTCAGAATTCTGCAAAAATTGGTGGTATTGCCGCTTTGATTGCGCTTTCGTTTGGTGTTACCCTAGGGTCCATTGCGGCGATCAAACGCAATAAATTCATTGATAAATCGATTATGGTGGTTTCTACCGCATTTGTTGCCACCCCATCTTTTATCATTGCTTCTTTTTTCTTGATTGTATTTTGTGTTGTTTGGGAAATATTCCCGGCTAGAGGTGATACTTTTGCTGGCTTGATTTTGCCCATTATTGCTCTTAGTTTATATCCAATGTCTTATATCACAAGACTAACACGTTCTAGTATGCTTGACGTTCTTGGTCAAGACTATATTCGAACAGCAAGAGCAAAAGGGGTAGAATCGAAAAAAGTAATATATAAACATGCTTTAAAAAATGCTTTGATTCCTGTGCTAACGTATATGGGACCGATGATTGCCTATATATTAACGGGAAGTTTGGTAATTGAGAAAATTTTTACTGTTCCTGGATTAGGTAGATCGTTTGTTAACAGCATTATCAATCGTGATTATACATTAATTATGGGAACAACTATTTTCTTAGCATCGCTTGTGGTCATAATGACTTTAATTACCGACATATTGTATAAAGTCGTTGATCCACGCATTGATTTTAGTTAGGAGTGAAGAAGATGGAAAAACAGAAGAATGTTCGTAATCCTCTTAGTTTTCAGTTAGATGTGAATCAATTATTACCTGCAACTAGTGAAGAAAAAGCACAGCTAGATGTCATGCGTGAAAGTACAACCTTTTTGAAAGATGGAATCAAACGACTCTCAAAAAATAAAATTGCTATGGTTTGTTTTTTCGTTGTTTTATTGATTACTCTTGTTGCCATTTTTGTTCCTTTGATTTTTCCTTACGGGTATGCTGAGCAACTAGGTGTTTTACAAGGGCAATCAGTGGATGCAACATATAATAATTTAAAACCATTTACTTATGGTGAAACAGAATTAGAACGCATAGCCAATGGAGAAAAATTATTTCCTCATATTTTTGGAACCGATGACAGTGGACGTGATTATTTCATACGTGTTGTGTATGGAACGAGAATTTCTTTGGTGGTTGGGTTCTTTGCAAGTTTATTGGTATTGATGATTGGCATGGTATATGGCTCAATATCGGGGTATATGGGTGGAAAAACTGATTTGATTATGATGCGGTTTGTAGATATCATATATGCCCTTCCTGATATGCTCATTATCATTTTATTATCCGTTGTTTTAAAGAACACATTGAGTTCGATTGGTGGTGTATTGGCCGCCATTGGGACGAATATGATTAGTATATTTTTGGTTTTTGGACTCTTATACTGGGTGGGAATGGCGAGATTAATTAGAGGACAAATTTTAAGTGTAAAAAAGCAAGAATTTGTTTTGGCAGCCATGTCCATTGGTGCATCACCGGCAAGAATTATCATCAAGCATTTGCTTCCCAATTGCATCAGTGTCATTATTATTTCCACCGCTTTGCAAATTCCTTCCGCAATCTTAACAGAAAGCTTTTTGAGTTTTTTGGGTTTGGGTGTTTCTGCACCAATGCCTAGCTTAGGCTCTTTGGCTTCAGAAGCGCTTTCTGGTATTTATTCTTATACTTATCGTTTGGTGATTCCAGCAATCACAATATGTTTAATCGTCTTATCTTTCAACTTGTTTGGTGATGGTTTGCGTGATGCATTCGATCCTAAACTAAGGAATTAGGTGGATTATGAGTTTATTAGAAGTAAAAGATTTACGAACTTCATTTTTCACACCTTCAGGAGAGGTAAAAGCGGTCGATGGTATTTCGTTTTCGATTGATAAAGGCGAAGTACTGGGAATTGTTGGAGAATCAGGAAGCGGAAAAAGTGTAACAGCCTATTCTATTATGCAAATCTTGGTGAATCCCGGAAAAATCGTTTCTGGAAGCATCAAATTTGATGGTGAAGAATTGGTTGGTGCTGGAGAAAAAGTCATGAAAACGATTCGTGGTAATCGCATTAGCATGATTTTTCAAGATCCTATGACGAGTTTAAATCCAGTTTATACCATTGGCAATCAACTAGAAGAAGGCATTTTGCTACATACCAATCGCAACAAAGAAGAAGCAGAAGCGCGGGCTTTGGAAATGTTAACCTTAGTTGGAGTCAATGACCCGAAAAAAAGATTGACCCAATATCCGCACGAATTAAGTGGTGGAATGCGACAACGAGTTATGATTGCAATGGCTTTGGCATGTGAACCTGATATCTTGATAGCCGATGAACCGACAACGGCACTTGATGTGACGATACAAGCACAGATATTAGAGATTATCCAAGATTTGCAACAAAAACTTGGCATGGCAACCATCTTAATCACACATGATTTGGGTGTTGTTGCGGGAATGTGTGATCATATCATCGTCATGTATGGAGGGAAAGCTGCTGAAAAAGGAACGACGGATCAAATCTTTTACAATCCAAGTCATGAATACACAAAAGGTTTGCTTCACTCAATTCCTAGCAGTGTCAACAAAAAAGAGCGCTTGATTCCGATTGCGGGAACACCGGTTGATTTACTAAATATGCCACAAGGTTGTGCTTTTTGTCCAATATGCGATCAAGCAATGAAGATTTGTTTAACTGAGCATTTAGAAGAACAAGAAATCGAACCTGGACATTTTTCATCTTGTTGAATGGTAATCAAAAATCAAGTCAAAGTCAATACGATTTTGGTCCAAGAAAACGAGGAAAAGGCTCATGAATAATCAAGAAAAACAAAATGAATCCATGCCTTTACTTGAAGTAAAACATTTAAAACAATATTTTTCGATTCATACAGGATTTTTAAAAAATACTGATTTGAAGGCGGTAGATGATGTTTCTTTTATCATCAATAAAGGAGAGACACTTGGGTTGGTTGGAGAAAGTGGCTGTGGAAAAACAACAGTTGGCAGATCCATTTTACATTTGTATAAACCTACTTCAGGTGAAATTATTTTCAATGGACAATCCATAGTTACAAAAGAGAGTATCAAAGAGTTTCGAAAAAAAGCTTCCATGGTGTTTCAAGATCCCTATTCCTCACTAAATCCCAGAATGACAGTGGGGGACATCATTGGAGAACCACTTGATGTTCATAAACTCTATTCTACAAAACAAGAAAGAAAAGATAAAATTCATGAGCTCATGAGTTTGGTTGGTCTCTCAAGTGAACACTCCACTCGTTATGTTCATGAGTTCAGTGGTGGGCAAAGACAAAGAATTGGCATTGCCAGAGCTTTGGCGGTTAATCCAGATTTCATTGTATGTGATGAACCTGTTTCGGCTTTAGATGTATCCATTCAAGCGCAAGTCATCAACATGTTTGAAGATTTGCAACAAAAGCTTGGATTGACTTTTTTGTTCATCGCCCACGATTTACACGTTGTAGAACATATTTCCAATCGTATTGCGGTAATGTATTTGGGTAAGATTGTAGAAATAGCCAATTCTGAAGAATTGGTTCAGCATTGTATGCACCCATATACAGAATCACTATTATCCGCAGTTCCTGTTCCTGATCCAATCGTTGCAAGAAAGCGTAAACGCATCATTTTGCAAGGAGATGTACCAAGTCCCTTAAAAGTTCCTTCTGGATGTTCCTTTCGAACAAGATGTCCGAAAGCGACTGCTTTTTGTGCCCAACAAGCACCTGTATTACAAGAAAAAAGAGAAAACCATTTTGTATCTTGTCATTATCCCAAACAAGACGACAATAAAATGGATTAAGATAATCTAGGTTAACTTTGATAAACTTTAGACGTGAGTCTAGTTTATATACATTTTCTTTGAAGGAGGAAAAAAAAGAAACATGTTTTTAAAAACTTGTTGTTGCAATCGTACTTCTAGTATCGTTGTTTGTAATGTCTGCTTGCGGATCATTCAAAGCCGATTTAGTTGTTTGCGTAGGACCAAATCCTGATACCATTGATCCTGCATTAAACAGTGCTGTTGACGGTGCAACATTAATTATCCATGCTTTTTCAGGCTTAGTTGGTTACCAACAAGATGAAACTGGCGCTTTAAAACTTGTTCCTGATTGTGCTACATCTTTACCAACTCCTACGACTCTAACCGGTGGTAAAGTTCAATATGTATTTACAATTAAGGATGGATTAAAATGGTCTGATGGTTCAACATTAGATGCGAAAGACTTCGAATATTCATGGAAACGTGCTGCTTCAGCTGATTTAGCGGCGGATTACAATTATATGTTCGATGTCATCGACGGCTTTGGAACAGAAGACAAAGAAGACTTAAATGTAAAAGCATCCACAGATGGAAAGACTTTTACCGTTGTATTAAACAATGCTGTCCCTTACTTCTTTGAATTGTGTGCATTCCCTACTTATATGCCTGTGAAAAAAGATGTAGTTGAAGCTGATCCTGAAGGATGGGCAACTAAACCTGAGACTTATGTAGGAAATGGTCCTTTTAAGATGAAAACATGGATTGAGAACAGTAAAATTGTTTATGAAAAGAATGAATTTTATCATGATGCTGATGCTGTTGAATTAAACGGAATTGAATTTGCCTTATCCGATGATGACACTGCAATTCTTGCCAACTACAAAAATGGCACATTTAAATTGATTGACTCGGTTCCAAATCAAGAAATTGCCAGTTTAAAAACAACATATCCAGATGAATTTGTTATTGCTGGACAACTTGGAACTTATTACATTAACTTCAACATTGCTGATGATACCATTTATGGAACAGTCGCAACAACAGAAGAAGAACGAGTAAAAGTTCGTAAAGCATTGAGTTTGTTAATTGATCGTAATTACATTGCTGAAGAAATTGGCCAAGCTGGACAACAACCTGCAAATAGTTATGTTCCAATTGGATTAACAGAACCAGATGGAAAAACAGAATTCGTAACATTAAACGGACCTGATGGTGATGGCAAAGGTTATTACAGTGTTGCCGCAGCAGATTATGCTGCTAATTGTGCAACTGCTGTAGCATTACTAAAAGAAGTTGGTTTTACTTACAACGACACAACGAAGAAATTTACTGATTTTCCAAGTTTTGAATACATTTTAAATACTAGTACTGGTCACTTAGCGATTGCTACTTATTTACAAACTGCATTTGCAAATTATGGAATTACTATGACCATTGAGCAACAAGAATGGGGTACATTCTTGAATTCTCGTAAAGATGGAAACTTTGTATTAGCAAGAAATGGCTGGTTGGCCGATTACAATGATCCGATTTCTTTCTTAGATATGTGGGTTTCAACAAGTGGAAACAATGATGCACAATTTGGTCGTGAATCTCATGCAACTGTAGCTATTTATGGTGCTACGAATGATAAAACTTGGGCACAAACATATGATGTTTTGATTGCACAAGTCAAATCAAGCTCAAATCAAATTGAACGTTTTGCTTTGATGCATGAAGCAGAAGATTTATTAATGTCAACATGGACAGTAATACCTCTTTACTATTACACAGACCTTTATATGATTAGCCCAAATCTTGAAGGGTTCTTCTCATCTCCACTAGGATATAAATTCTTTATGTACTGTGAAAAGCCTGAATAAGACTTTTCGTTTGAAACAAAGACCGATGCTCATTATTGAGCACCGGTTTTTTTGTTAACTCGTATATTTTTCTTGCATTTAAAAATGATTTGTTGTATAATATCTTAGCATGCCACTGTGTTGAAACAGGTAGACAAACTTGACTCAAAATCAAGCGCCTTCACGGGCGTGCCGGTTCGAATCCGGCTAGTGGCACCATATAAGAACGCCAACTTTGATACAAAAAATATCAAAGTTTTTGCA
>CAZYFI010000028.1:6416-15316 GCA_964646985.1 uncultured Bacteroidales bacterium | reverse complement strand
CAATCATTCTAGAAGAATTACCTGAAAATAAGTCGGTTCTACCAATGGTATCAAAAAAAAGTGTATCACCACTTAGCATATAGTGAGAAACCAGTAACATAATCGAACAATTAGTGTGTCCTGGAGTTTCTATCACTACAAGAGGTTCTTGAAAAATATTTATATTTTGCTTGTCGTGAATAATCTCTACTTGTTCTTCTTTTAAATGAATACTGATTTCTTTCCTAAAATGGTTAGAATAATTCTTATTTGCATTGCCTAATTTTTCAAGAGCGTGTTTGTGCAAATAAATTTTTATATTTTCTTTAATGAAAGATTCTATTTCCCAAATATGATCTACATGCCCATGGGTAAGAAAAACACCGACGGTAGGTACATCTATTTCTTTTTTGATTTCTTTTAAAGACACACTTGGATCTACCACAATCGCTTGGTGAGTATCATAAAGAACATAACAGTTTGAATCAAACATTGGAGAGACAAAAAGTTTGATCTTAATTTCATTATTTTGTGACAGCATAACTTGTTCCAAACATTCCGGCATCATTCCCTAATTTTGCAAGATGAAACTTTGTATCACGCACTGAAAAAAAGGCCAGCTGCTTAAAACGATATTCTAATTTATCAAGCAAAAACATACCAGCTTCGCTCACTCCACCACCGATAACAAAAGCTTCGGGATTAACAGTGTTGGCAATTGCAGCTAAAGCCGATGCCAGTTTTTCAACCATCATAGAAACAGCTTCAAGGCATACTTCATCCTTTTGTTTTGCGAACATAAATACATTTTTGGCTGTGATATCATGTCCATTTATCAAAGATGATTTTTGTTTTAGCAGTTCTATTGCTGTTTTTACAATTCCTGTTGCACTTGCATATTGTTCTAAGCAATCATACAAACCACAAGTACATTTTCGTTCATTGTGAAAAGCCACTCGAATATGACCTATTTCACCTGTGGAACCAGTAAAACCTTCTACCAACTGGTTATTAATAACAATTCCACCGCCAATCCCTGTGCCAATTGTCATGAAAACAAAATTTTTATAATTTTTAGCACCACCAGAAGCCATTTCTCCTAATGTGGCGGCATTGGCATCATTGAGAATAGCAACTTTTATGTCTGGATAGTGTTTTTGTACAATCTCAGAAGCAGCAATACGACCCCAACCAAGATTTTGAGCTCCCAGTACTACGCCATCAACTACTGGACCTGGGACCCCAATGCCTATTCCAATCAACTCATCTTGGCCAATTAACATATCAATTTTAGAAAAAATATCAGTTAGGATATGCTTTCCTTGATCAATAATATTGGTCTTAATCGCTGTTTTATACAATAATTGTTGATCACAAAATTTTCCAATTTTAATTTCTGTACCACCAATATCAACTCCAAATGTAATTTTCATGAACTCCTCCTCTATTATTACAAAAACTTAATCTAATAGTCTTTGTGAAGGCAAATCTTTCCATAATTTGTCTAAATCAAATCGCTCGCGTTCTTCACTAGTAAAAACATGAACTACAATTGTTCCAAAATCAATCAAAGCCCAAACAGCGTTATGTTGGCCCTCGATCCCTCTAGGGTATAAGCCAAATAAACTTGCTTCTTGTTTTAAATGATTGATCGTTGCTAGTAATTGTCTTTGGGAGGATGCGGTCGCTATCATTGCATAATCAAAAAACGGAGTAATCTTTTTTGTCTCATAAGTGACAACATCTTTTAATTTCAGTTTTTCAATTATTTTTGTGATTATAGTAATTGCTTCCATCTAAACTCCTATATTTTTCATACATTTTTGTTAATTCTTCTGTTACGGTAAGCGGTTGTTGTTCTATTTTTTGTTTTATTTTATATGCGATAGCTTTATAAAAATTCACTCTTGATAGTTTGATGGCTTCTTGATAATAATCATCTTCTCTTGTTTCATCTGTATAATCGGCCAAATAGATGATCTCAGATAGTAGTGACATTTTCAAGCTACCAAGGGTATGGTACTTTATCGCATCCAGAACTTCATTATCAGATATTCCTAATTCTTCTTGAACAATATATGGGCCTAAAATTGAATGCCAAATTTTTGGATTGTAATCACTTAAATGGATTGGCAAATGATATTTATTAATCACGTTTTGGTATTCATCTTCCACCACAAATTTTGCATAATCGTGTAACAACGCAGCGGTAACCAGCGACTTTTTATTAACTGGAAGTTTAAAAGTTTTCTTCAATTCTAATGCTTTTTTTAAAACGCCAAGTGAATGATGATAACGTCCATTGATTTTAGGGCTTTTACTTTTTTTATATTTTTTCAATAGAATTCTTTTTAATTTCCAAATATAAAAAATCATACGATTGCATCTCTCAACCCAACAGAAATGTTGGCAAATGAAATGACTTCAATTTTTCCAAATCCAATCAATCCAATAAATCCTAACCCAGAAATATATAAATCTTTCTTGTTATCATCAAATGTATAAAAGTGAGAAATGAAATTTCCCATTCTATTTCGTTCCATTTCATTAGGGATCTTAAGGATATCATCGCGATGTTCATTGTAGAAACGCTCAGCATTTTCAAGCTTCGTTCTATGAACGACTATCCCTTGAGGAACATTAACAACAAAACTAGACTTACTTCCTGATAAGAATTTAATGATGCAGAATCCTCCAATAAATAATGCTTGCTCTGGGTTTAGTTGGTAAGCTAATGGACGTATATATTTTTTTGGTGTTAATAAATTCAATGTTTCTTTTTCAAGGTAATATGTTACTTGGTGGTTATTCATAATTCCCGGAGTATCAATCAAGAATGTATGATTTGGCAATGATACCTTAATAAAGTCCATTGTGGTTCCAACAAAATTACTGACAGTAATTCTTTTTTCTTGATTAAAATATTCTGAAATAGCATTCACAATGGAGGATTTTCCAACATTCGTCATTCCAAACAGATATACATCTTTTTCATCTTGTAAATCTTCAATAGTATGAATCAACATTTTGATATCCTCTTTTTTAAAGCAAGAAATAACCAATGACTTCGCAACATGAATTTGATTGCTCAGACAATACTCATCCAAATACTTTTTCACACGCATTACCCTTACAGAATCAAGAAATAAATCAAACTTATTTGCTACCAGTAAAATTGGATTAGTAGGAAAATAATGATTTATATTGGCAATAATCGTTTCATTCAAATCGAAAATATCAACAATATGAACAACTAAACTTTGACTTTCTGCAATTTGCTTAATATTATTTAAAAAGTCTTTTTCATCGAAAGCAATTTGGACATTTTTATTATAATGAATTAAGTTAAAACAACGTTCACAATAAAAATTATCGGGGTTTTTTAAATATACTTCACTTTTTATATAACCTTTTTTTAGTGGTTCAATGGTTTGAACTTTTGCTCCACACCCATCACATCGATTTTTCATTCATTCATTTCCTTTATTTTATGATAAGTATCTGGATACTTATCTTTCATTTTGTTGATAATTTTAATTTCAGTTTTACGATTAAATTTTGTAAACCATTGTTCATTGTGCTTTTTAATCGCCCTCACCAAGATGACTTCAAGTTTACTACGGTTGGAACCCAAAACATCAGTTAAGAGTTGATCACCAATAGTGATTACTTGTTCTTTTGGTACAGATGCTAACTTTAATGCTTTTCGGTACCCTTTTTTTAAAGGTTTCATTGCACTGAAAACATATGGACTTTGCGCAGCCTGGGCAAATGCTTTTACACGAGGTTCTTTGTTATTTGACATGAAAATAATTTGAAAGCCTATTTCTTTTATTTCATGGAGTAATGACAAGAGTTTACCATCAGGCAAATTTTCATCATAAGGTATGAGTGTGTTGTCAATATCCATAAAAATGACTCTCTTACCTAAAGCAAATAACTTTTGATAAGGAATCTCATACACTGTGCGATAGCAATTTATCGGAATAAATTTTTTAAGAGAAAAGAAAAACAATATCATAATTTCACCATATGATAATTATATCAAAATGTTCATCAAAAGTCTAAATAAAAAAGCATAATCAATTTGATTATGCTTTGCTAACTTCTTATGATGCATCAAGAAATGATAAGATATCTTGTGCATTTGTGTCAGGGTTTGCTTTTTCAAACACTTTTTCTACAATCCCATTTTCATCAATCACAAATGTGGATCTAGACACACCAAAATAGGTTTTACCATACATCTTCTTTTCAACCCAAACCCCATATTTTTGTATGGCATCAAGCTCTGGATCTGTCAATAATATAAACGGTAAATCGTAGTCTTTAATAAACTTTTGGTGAGATGATTCTGAATCTTTACTAATACCTATTACGACTACATTTTTATTCTTAAATCCATCATAAGCATCACGAAAAGCACAAGCTTGTTTTGTGCAACCAGGCGTATTATCTTTCGGGTAAAAATATACTACCACTTTTTTGCCAATAAAGTCTGATAAGGAAATCACTTGACCTAAGTGATTGTTCAAAGTAAATAATGGAGCTTTTTCGTTTTCTTTTATCATAAAATATCCTTTCTTATCCACTAATCGTTTCATAAGGCCAATCTATAATGCCACCTAAATCATATAAGTGTTTATAGCCCATATTTTTTAATGTTGAAACAGCCGTTGCACTGCGATTCCCACTTCTACAATAAATTATATAAGTAACGTTTTTATCTGGAATTTTGGCAAGTGCAGATGTTTCTAATGTCGTCAATGGAACATGAATTGCATTGGGAATTCTTTGTTCTTTAAATTCATCATAAGTTCTAACATCTACCAATACAATGGTTTCATCTTGATCCATCATAGCAACAGCCTGTTCCGGAGTAATAACTGAACTTTCGCCACACCCAATCAAAACAAATGCCAATAAAAGGATAATGATTAATTTGCGCATAAAAACACCTCTTTTTGAAAATTATATCATGATTTTAAAAAAATAAATAATAATATGCTTAAAAAAAGGATAAGAAAATCTTATCCTAAAGTTTTATTTTTGGCAAACAAGCAGCAGCAATCGATTGGCCGACACGTCTGTTCATTTCATCTGGCATAGAAATTTTGATATGTCTTAAATAAGGGAATTCATCATATAAGACTTTTGATGCAACTTCAAGAATGGTGTTGCCACCTTTTCCCGATACAACCCTTCCTAGCAATAAGACATGTTTTAATTTATAAAAATGAGCATAATAAGCAAGAGTATATCCTAAGTAAATCCCAATATTTTCAAAAATTTCATGTGCAACTGGATGGTCTTCTTCATTTAGTTTTTGAATGTATTTGAGTTTTTGTGCTAAAGACAAGGAATCATCCAAAGAAATTCCTCCGGCTTTTGCCAGCTTAATGACAGAATCTTGTGAAAAGTATTTCACTCCACAACCATAATCGCCACTCCACTCATCAATCATACTATCTTTATTGAAATCAACAGGAACAAATGCTAGTTCATTTAACCAACCTTTTAAATGCCCGTGTTCATCGACATACCCTGTAGCCTCAGAAGTTCCCATGGCGATACCAAGAATTTGGTTGTCTTTTAATTCCATTGCGCCGGCTAAAGCAGAGACATCTCCATCATTTGCAACAACAAGCGGAACATCGCCAAATGTTTTTGCAATATCGATGTACATATTTTTCACATGTTGTTCAAATAAGTTTTTTGGCACTTTTAAGAATAAAGATGCAACCATGATTTTATTGTTAACATAAATTCCAGCAGAGGAAACTCCAATGGCATCCACTCTCGGAAGATAACTAGCAGCAGTTTGCATCGCTTCCATAATTCCTTGATAATGATAAGAAGGATCTTCGTTCACTTTAGGGAACCAAGGAACTTCTTCACTAAAAACCACTTTACCATCTAGTACAGCAGAAACTTTTCGGTCACTTCCACCAGCGTCAAATCCGATTCTACATCCATTTAAATTTGCATCAAAAATGATTTCTTCTTCTTTTAGTGGAGGTATCTCTTCATATGTAGATTTTACAACAGAAAACACGTGATCATAAGCATTCGCTAGAAAGTTAAAATCAAATTTACGTTTTCCATCTTGCGCATAGTCTTTTGCTATTTGTTGATAAAGATAGGTCGAACCAGCAATGTATATTTTAAAACCACCAACAAGCCATAGCAAAGTTTTGATGATTCTCTCGACAATTTCATAATTTTCTAAATCATGTCCTGTATTATCTAAGAAGGTATCAATTTGGAAAATATGGTTAAACCCATCATTTCGTTCAATACAAATCACAACTTTTTGAATTTTTTGACTTGCTTTGACTTTCTTCTGAAACTCATGAAGTTTTAAAATCATGGGTGTAAAATTTTTATCTAGTGATGGAATGTATTTCATGATAACCTCAACTAATTTTTTTAATTTTTACATAAAATTCGTTGCCAGTTTCTGTTTTCACTAAAACTTGGTCACCAACTTTATGATTGATGATTGCCATACCTAATGGTGATTCATTAGAAATTTTTCCTTGAAGAGGGTCAGCTTCTAAGCTACCTACCAAGGTGAATTCATCTTCTGTATTGTCATCAAATTCGAGGACGATTACTTTTCCAAGGTTGGATGTTGCCGTTTTAATTCCATCAATGACAACAGCATTTTTAATAATATTTTCTAGTTCTTTGATTCGAGCTTCTAGTCTAGCTTGTTCATCTCTTGCAGCATCATAATCTGCATTTTCAGATAAGTCACCTTGAGCCCTTGCTTCTTTTAAGGACTCAATAACGCGACCACGTTCAGCATTTTTTAAAAAATCTAATTCAGCTTTACATTTTTCTAAGCCTTCAGCTGTTAATTGATGTTTTCCGTTCATTGTAAATCCTCCTATTTATTTTTAAATGTATTATATCAAAAAACAACCAAAAATGCAATCATTTTTTTTGGTTAGCCAAGCATAAAAATGACTATTTATTTGAAGCAATTAACCTAATCATTTCACCTTCAGAAACAAAAAACGGAATTTGGAAATATACAATTTGTAAAGGATGGGGGGCAGAAGTAATTTCATTGCCAAGTTCATCTTGCAAATACAATATTTGATGTTGTCGATTTTTTGTCAGAGGTCCAAACACTTCAATCGTGTCGCCAACAGCAAAATAATTACGTTGTTGTACTTTCACAAATTTTGTATCCTCATTATACCCTAAAACAAGACCAACAAATTCTTTTGTTGGAATTAGATCACCATTATGATACAATTGCTCATTAATCCCTGGTTCATGAAACAAAAAGCCACTTCCAGTAGTTCTATTTTCTGCCTTTGCTATTTCTTCTTCATAAAAGGAAAAATTGGCAATCGCGTTTGTTCTCATATATTCATTAATCATCAAGCGGTAAACGCGAACAACAGTGGCAATATAGTAAATTGATTTCATTCTACCTTCAATTTTGAGTGAAGCAACTCCCAAATCAATCAAAGCAGGGATAGCTTTAATTCCACATAAATCTCTTGAACCCATTGCGAAAAAAACATCGTCATTGTGCACAAGCTTTCCCTCGTCAAGCAACTGATAATTCCACCTACATGAATGGGCACAACCACCTCGATTAGCATCTCTAGTCGTCATGTGATTGCTTAACATACAGCGTCCAGAATAGGAAACGCACATTCCACCATGTATAAAGACTTCCAATTCTAATTTTGTTTTTTCTTTAATCAATTTAATTTGCTTTAGACTTACTTCCCTAGCTAATACCACACGAGAAAAACCCAGCTCAGAAAAAACTTGAATCGTTTCAGAATTAGAAGCAGAAAACTGTGTGCTCAAATGACGTTCCAAGCGAGGAGCGACTTTTCTAGCAGTTTCTGCAATTGCTAAACTAGTAACAATAATTCCATCAACCCCGAACGTTTCTAGTTGGCAAAGGTATTCTTCCAAACCAACAAAGTCTTCATTATGGGGCACGATATTCATGGTAACGTATACTTTTGCATCATGTGCGTGCGCAAACTCAACCCCGTTTCTTATTTCATCAAGGCCAAAATTGCTTGCACGAGCACGCAAACTAAATTTTTTTCCACCAATATAAACAGCATTGGCACCATAAAGTATAGCTACTTTTAATTTCTCTAAGTCACCTGCTGGAGCTAACAATTCAATCATTATTGTTCTCCTCTTTTGATTTATACAAATATCCAGTATGAATGTGGTTGTTAATTGAGACAAGTTGTTCGAACAAATGATTATGAAATCCTGTTTCTAAGCCTTTATGATATAAATTTGCAATGAGAACCAACTCTTTTTCCTCGATGAACATTCCGCTAATTTTTGCGAAATTCAGTTTATTTAGTTCATTAAGCGGATAAAACAAACAATAACGGTAAGGATTATAAATAAAAGTACCTTTCTTTGTTTCAAATATTCCATAAAGGTCTTTTCTTAACTCTTCTTTTAATTGATACTTGTGATATGCAAAATCACGATTATCATTTTCATACCTAGCAAAATTGCTTATTAAAAGACGTCTAGAATAAAAAATTTGATGGTATCCATATACTTCCATCATCCCATTGCCCACTTCAGTAATATCCTTTATCTCAGACAAATTCAATTCGTTGCTTATCATCACCATTTGATTTATTTTTGAAAACACAAATGCATCTTTTGAATTGGTCATTAAAGTGTCGGGACTGTAAATTAACTTTTGATTTTTGGTTTTGTTCATGCAATAAGAATAAATAGATAAGTCACTATAAATAATATAATCGATTGGCAAAGAAAAATACCAATCTAACCTTGTTGCTAATGCGTTAAGTTCTTCTTGCTCAATGATTCGGTTCAAGTTAATAAAAATCAATTGGTTTCTTTGCTTTACCTGTAAAATAGCTTCTTCTATTTCTTCAAGTTTAAAA
>CAZYFI010000028.1:0-6406 GCA_964646985.1 uncultured Bacteroidales bacterium | reverse complement strand
CATCCTTAAGTTTTTGAAACTCTTCGCATTTTTGTTTAAAAGTATTGTCATTAAAACAAGAAAAGTCGGGATCATTGATAATGAATCCAGCGACTTTATACTCATCAATATGGTTCAAAGATTTTAAATCGATAATTAATTTCGTCATTTTTTTACCTTACTTGTAATTGACATTCCGTCACCGATATCTAAAAAAGTGGTGCGAAAACCTTTTTGTTTTGCGAGCCAAGCATTATAGCTGCGAATTTTTTCAACCAAATGACGCAAATTTTTATTTACGATAGGAGTAGTTTGTTCTACTAATCCATGGAATAATAAATTGTCACAAATGATGACGCCATTTTCATTTAGTAACGGTGCATATTTTTCAAAAAAATGAATATATTGGGCTTTAGCAGCATCAATAAAAATAATATCATAAAGATAATTTATCTGGGTTGTATCAAATGATAGTGCATCTCCTATTAGAACATTAATTCTCCCCGAAAGTTTTGCGTCATTAACATTTTTTATGGCGATTTCATACAGCTCATTATTTTTTTCAATTGTATCAATAGCAATCTCTTGATTATAAGTTGCTAAATTAATGGAACAGTAACCTATAGCGGTACCTATTTCTAAAAATCGCTTTGGCTTCATAAGATCAACAAGTTGTAAAATCAAAGCTAATCCTTGCTCATTAATAATCGGAATTTTGTTCGTTTCCGCATATTTAAGCATTTCTTTTATAACTTTATTACTCGGTAGATTATTTAATTTTTGAAAATATTCGTTCATAAAATCACCGAAGATATTATAAACTAATTTAATGTTTTATGCAACTATTTGACTTTTGGACCACTTTTTTTATTATTCAGAAAATAAAATGCCTCTTTGTATTTTGAAGTAGAGCATAAAAAATCCAAATAAAATTTATCATACACTTCTTTATAAAGATGATGATTATATGCAGTTTCGTTGGATAATATTTCTTGTTTTAAATAGTCAACCAAACTGGCTTTTGGTTCATTTGCAAACTTCATTAACATAAACTTTATAAATTTTAGATCAGCTAAATCCCCATCGGTAAATATCAAATCTTTTGAATAACTAACAGCTTCGTTAATGTAATTTTCGTCATCAATTTGGTAAGCCGTATACAAATGTAAAGCAGCAAACCTTGCCTCAATAAATAATTTATTATCTACAATATCATCAACTACATCAAACCAACTGTTTTCTTTTAGATATACAACTAATTTCCAATAAGTTACATCTAGTGAAAATTGTTTATCAAGATAATCATTAGTAACATTGGAAATTTCTGATTTAATCTCTTCTAAATATGATTTTGCATTTAATCCCAACATCATTAATTTTAAGCGAAGTTGTCGATGGTTTGGAAAACCAATGTTAAGATTAGAAATGAGTTTGTTGTAATACTTAAAAGCCATAGGATAATTATTTGTATTATATCCAACGATAAATTGTTGTTCATAAATTAACCAATTGATTTCTTTTTCATCAAAGGTTAAACGATTTAAATGATGTAAGTATTTTTCTGCTTCTACAAATTGATTTTGATTAATATAATATTGAATGACCAAAAACATAAAAGGACCCAAATCTTCCATTTGCAAAGTTTCTTTTATATTATCAATCGTCTTTATCACTTCTTTAAATTCATCCTCCATTTTATTGACTAAATAATAGAACCCCTTTATCAAATAATTTTGCACATTGAACAAAGAATCATCAATCATTTCAAAATATTTTCTAATTTCATCAAAGCGATCGTATAAATATGCTTTTATCACATAGAACACTCCATCTTCAATGATATTGAGGCCAACTTTCGTATAATCTAAATTAACTCTTTCAAAAATCGCTTTGATATACTCTTTATCAACAACTATCGCATTCTTTTCAAATTTGCATAAGTAACTCACAGAACAAATACCACGCGCTATTTCTTGCAGCGTAAATTTCCTCCTAATCCTTTCATTTCTAATAATTTGTGCATAAATGTAGTTCTTATTATTGGGCCTTTTATTCCCCAATAAAAGATCAAACTTCTCTAAGTTTGTTATCATATTTACCTCCTTATATATGATTTTCATTCGAATTATATATTGAAATCAAATTTTCTTCAAGCCCATTTACACAACTCGTTTTGAAAAAAAACAGCGTTTTTCCAATAATTTCTAAATAAAAGAAAAAAAGCTTTAAAAAAGCTCTTTTTTTGTTAAATAAATAATAGAAATTGATAATTTTTTATCGCCTTGGCATGTTGACGATGATTAGAAATGAGGCTTTCTAAAAAAAGATGAAAGTCTTTCCCATGATTTGGGTAAAACAAATGACTAATTTCGTGAATAATCACGTATTTTATTAAATCTATCGGCAAATGAAACAAAACTTCATTTAAATTAACGTGTTTTGTTTTGTAATTGCAACTACCCCAGCGCGTTTTCATCTTTTTAAAACTTGGCTTTTTCATTTTTATTGGATTTTTGATGATTTTTCCTAGAAGTTCATCATACATTTCTAAAACTTTTAGCTTACCTAAATTTTCTAACTCAAATTTTGCATCTTCTAGCTTTGTTTTTACAAGCAAATATTGATCATGAAAAACAAAATAATCTAAAATGGAATCATCTCTTACAACATCATAGTATTTTCCAAACCACAAATATTTATTTTTACTTTCGAGATCTACCATTTTATAATTGGATTTCATGTTTTTAATTTTTTCAATGGTTTTCTTTATCCAGTCTTGATGCATCAGCAAATATTTCAACGCATCTTCGTTTGAGATAGATTGAGGACAGTTAACAAGAATGGATATTTGATAATTGACTCTTACGGAGAAGCGCTTGTAACTGTTCCTTCTAAGCAAAACAGAATACATTTCTTGGTCAATGGAAATGGTCAGTTCCTTTGTTTTTTTCATAACTTACCTATTTATATGTTTAAAATAAAACTAACAGCAAGATAAAATAATTCAATTGTGCCACCCATTAACCATTGAAGTGGTTTATCTAACACATTTAAAATTAATAAAAGGATTAATGCGTACATTCCATATCTTTCATAACGCATTAATGTTTGATGGGCGCGATCTGGTAATAATGCTGCCAAAATTTTTGATCCATCAAGTGGAGGAAAAGGAATTAAATTAAACACACCTAATCCAATATTGATAATTGTAAGAAAATGAAAAAAATTACTAACAATTAAATTAAATCCCGTCAATTCGAACCCACTCATCTTATTAATGATTGCAAAAATAAATAGTGAAACAAAAGCCAAAACAAAATTGCTAAGCGGCCCAGCAAGGGCGACTAGAGCTGTTCCAACTTTTATATTTTTATAATAGCGAGGATCTATTTCAACAGGTTTTGCCCAACCAAAACCAAAGAAAATCAAACTAAGCGTTCCGAACCAATCTAAATGATGAAAAATATTTAAAGAAAGACGGCCTTGCAGTTTAGGAGTCGGATCACCAAGCCAAGTTGATGCTAATCCATGAAACAATTCATGCACCATGATGGCTACTAAAGCTGCCGGAACAATATATATTAACTCATCAATTCTCATAAATACCACCTTAACAAAAGGTATTATATCATAAAACCCAAAAAAATTGTGTATAATTAACTCATTTTATTATGTTCTAAGAAACTATAATATGCATTTTTTCCTATCACTATATGATCAACAATCATAATATCTAATAATTTACTTGCTTGAATCAATCTTTTCGTCACCATAAAATCTTCAATACTTGGTTCAGGATTTCCACTAGGATGATTGTGAGCAACAATGATAGCAGTTGCAGATAATTTTAATCCCCATTTTAAAATATCACGCGGATTAAATATGGTATTGCTTATAGTGCCTATTGTAATCACCTTTTGGGCAATGATTTCACTTTTTACATTTAAATATAAACAAACTAAATTTTCTTGTGATAAATGTTGCATAGAATCTTTCAAAAACAAAAAAGATTGTTGTGGCGACGAAATCAAAACTTTTGGAGTAACGGGCATATTAATTCTTTTTCCAAGTTCAATTGCAGCGAGCACCTCAATGGCTTTTGCTTTTCCAATCCCCTTAATTTGCATGAGTTCCGATATTGTGGCCTCATTTAAATGATTAATTGATTCAAAATGAAACAAAAGTGCTTTTGCAACATCAAGAGCAGATTGTTTTTTACAACCTGTTCGAATAATGATGGCTAACAATTCATGTGTAGCCAATGAATGAACTCCAAATCTTTGTAATCTTTCCCTGGGTTGTTCATCAATTGGCATCTCTTTTAATAGAAAACTCATATATCACCTCATGCCATAATATATTACCTAATAAGTCAAAAAATACGTTAAAAAAAATGAAATTGAATAACTCAATTTCATTTAAAAATTTTCATCAAATCAGAAACCAAATATAAACTTCCACAAAAAACAATGATTTTATCTTTATCTTGCTTGACTTCTCTAATGATTTTTTCAAGATCCTCTTCTACTCGTTTATTCTTAAGATGAGAATATTCAATGAGTAGTTCTGCTTTGTCGCTTCGCTTATAAGAATATTTTGTAAAAATAATTTCATCAGCTACTTCATCAATTAATGGAATCATATTCTCTTTTGCTTTATCAGCAGAAACAGCGAAAATTACTTTTAAATAATTCTGATTTTTAATCGTTTTTAAAAATTCTGTTAGTCGAGTGATTCCATCAAGATTATGGGCACCATCAATCAATATAATTGGATTCCAAGAAACAACTTGCAATCTTCCCGGCCAAAAGGTGTTCCACAAACCTTGATAAATATGTTCATCAGAAATCGAAAAGTGATACTTTTCTCGCAATAATTTTGCGACGCATACAGCCAAACTAGCATTTTCAGTTTGATAATTACCTAACAATCGCAAACGTAATTGCTTAAATTCTTTGTAATCAAAAGTGGTACTTTCGAGTGTTATTTGTATATTCTTGATTTCTTGTCTGTCTACAAGAATTAAATCACTTTGTAATTCGCTTGTTGTTTCCTTAAATTGATCAATCAGCAAAGGATTTTCTATGGTAATAAGGGGAATGTTCTTTTTCACAATCCCTAATTTGTTGTAAGCAATCTCTTCTAGTGTATCACCAAGCACATTCATGTGATCAAAATGAACATTGGTTATAACAGAAACAAGGGGCATGACAATGTTGGTGGCATCCAACCTTCCCCCCAACCCAACTTCTAGAGTCACAAAATCCAAATCTTTGATTCGTGAAAAATAAACATAAGCAATTAAGGTCACAAATTCAAAAAATGTAGGGAGTTCAATTTCTGATGCTTCGATTTGTTCATATTTTGAAATCAAATAATTTCCTATTTCTAATAAGTCTTCATCAGAAATGAACTCATCGTTATAAGAAATACGTTCGTTAAAACTAATCACATAAGGCGAAATATAAGAACCGACATTGAAGCCAGCAGCTCTTAAAATACCTTTTACAAAAGATACAGTTGATCCTTTTCCATTCGTTCCACCAACATGAATATATTTGATACCTTCATGGGGATTACCATAAATAGCACTTAAGCGACGCATTTTCTCCATAGAAACTTTTGGTGAATGTCGCTTTTGCACTTCAATCCAAGCAATTAAATCTTTTACACTAGTAAACATATCGTCCTATTTCTTTGATGTCAAACATCAATTTCTTCAAGTAATTTCACGGTTTCTAACAATTGTTTTTTATAGTCTTCGAGTTTATTTTTTTCAATATTTACTTTCTCAACTGGAGCTTTGTTAATAAAGTTAGGATTACTTAACATGCTTTCACAACGAGAAATTTCATTTTGCAAACGGTCTTTATTTTGAAGTAATTTTATTTTTTCTTGCTCAACATCAACTAACTCAGAAAGAGGAATTGCTAATACGACATCATTTAAGACATTAACCACTTTCTTATTGGTATCTAACTCATTTAAAGAGATGTTTAAAGAAGAATAATTGGCAAATTTTCTTAAATAATGTGCATTTTCTTTGATAAATAGAGCAATACTATCATGATTTGTTTGTATTTCAAGAGCAATCGGCTTTGCAGGAGTTACATTTTTTTCTGCTCTTACTAACCGAACTGTGCTAATAATATCGAATAAAACATCCGTATTTTTACTATTACCAAATTGGTATTTAGAAATAACAGTTGGCCAATTACTGATTACAATACTTTGAGAATGGAATGATTGATATATTTCTTCTGTAACGAACGGCATAAAAGGATGAAGCATTTTTAATATTGCCTCTAAAACCATTCTTAAAATTGCACAAGTATTAATTTTGCTTTCTAAAGAACCTTCTGTAAACACTACTTTAGACAATTCTAAATACCAACTAGCAAAATCATTCCAAGTAAACTTATAAATG
>CAZYFI010000027.1:0-16009 GCA_964646985.1 uncultured Bacteroidales bacterium | reverse complement strand
GACCCCTTGCACGTCAAGCAAGTGCTCTCCCGCTGAGCTATGATTCCAAGTAAATTTATTATACTAAATGAACCCCAAAAAAGCAACAAAATTAAAATCCAAAATAGAAAAAAGGCACCTTTTCGGTGCCTTTTTTATGATTCTTTTATATTTTTTCTTCTGATTAATTCTAATACTGCAAATGAAGCAACATCTTCTGCATATTTCTTTTGACCAAATCCTGCATCATAACCTAGCTCTTTTGCAAGTTCGTGCGTGATTCTCGCTCCTCCAGCAATCAATAATACTTGATCTCTCATGTTTTCTGCTTCTAGCATTTCTACAAGTTCTAACAAATTTTTCAAATGCACATCTTTTTGAGTAACTGTTTGACTGACTAATAAAACATCGGCTTTTACTTCTTTGGCTTTCTTGATAAACGCCTCATTGGAAACTTGGCTTCCTAGGTTATAAGTCTTAATATGCTGATATCTTTCTAACCCATAGTGTCCAGCAAAACCTTTCATATTCATAATCGCATCAATTCCCACTGTGTGGGCATCTGTTCCTGTTGAAGCACCAATAAAAACGATGTCTCGTTTTAATTCTTGCTCAATCATAGTTTCAATCTCTTCTTTGGAATATGTCAGTGTCTGTACCTCGCTTACGCGAATAGAATTGGTATCAACAAAATAAGAAACAGATCCATATAAGATATAAAAAGTAAAACCATCACCCAATGTTTCTGCCGCAACAACTTGCGGATCAATTAATCCCATTTGCTTGCCTAAAGTTTTGGCACATTCTATTCCAATGGCGTTATTTTCTATAGGAAGAGAAAAACTGATTTGAACTTTCCCATCATTTTTGGTATCACCATAAGGTTTCAAAAACATGTTCTTCCTCCTCTAATGCATCCATGACGATATTGATATAATTTCTATTTTTTACAAAAACACCCTCTAAGCCTTTTCCACCAGTAAAACTACGTTTGATATCCGCAAACACCCCTTTTTCTAAGGCAGTAAACAAGGACATTTGTTTGATATCATGCAACAATTGATGTGCTTGAAGCAATACTTCTTTCGCTCTATTTACCATAATCCCATCTTGTTTAAATTCCATTTCATCTCCGAGTGATTTCATCGAACAAGCAATCATATTTGCATTTTCAATTGCAAGATATCGATCCGACATAAAAGGAGTATGGATGGCTTCCGTCATCATTCCCAGCAAATGAATGGATTGGTTGGTCATAATGGTTGCCATATTAAACATGGCATTTTGCAAATAGGCTCGGAAAATATTACCATTGATGTGTTTGGTTGGTGGCATATATTTTAGTGGAGCATTGGGAAAAATTTCTCTTGCCATTTGGGCTTGCGATACTTCATACAAAAAACTATTTTCAATCATGGGATCAATTTCAAATGCGTGGCCTAATCCCATTAGTTGTTCAGGAAGATGGGCACGATGAGCAAATTGTTCGTTGATGAACTGAGAAGCCAAGACAGTGTGTGCTTGTGAAAAAGCATCCGCTGTTGTTAAATAATTATCTTCCCCAGTATTAATAATAATACCAGCAAACGCATTGATCCGTCGCGAAAAATATTGATCAATTAAAGTTCTTTGCATGTTGATGTCACGGAAAATAATACCATATAAACTGTCATTGAGCAAAACATCTAACCGTTCCATTGCTGCCATGGCAGCAATTTCTGGCATACATAACCCTGAAGCATAATTGACCAATTTAATGTATCTTTTCTCTTGTTTTGAAACCTCATCCAATGCTTCACGCATAATATGGAAATTTTCTTGCGTTGCATAGGTTCCCCCAAAGCCTTCTGTTGTCGCGCCATATGGAACAAAATCAAGCAATGACTGACCTGTAGATCGGATAACTGCAATGATATCTGCGCCAGCTTTTGCTGCGGCTTTTGCTTGAATCACATCTTCATAAATATTCCCTGTTGCCACAATCACATATATTTCTGTTTTCTTAGGTAAATAGGTTGCTAATAAAGCAGTTCTTGTTTCTTTGTTTTGTTTGATAATTGCCATTTGTTTTTGAACATAGGGCTTCAGCATTTTTTTGATATCCAAAAAAGAGGCAATGGGAAAATCTGTTAAACGATATTTCATATTTGCAACATCAAAAATCACTTCATCAAGTGTTTTTTTGTTGGCAATCATTGCACTTCCTAAATAGGTAGATATCCCAAATGATAAATCACCATGTTCCATAACTTGTTTTACCAATAAGTTGGGAATTGGTACATCAAAATCATCCACGCCATCGATTCCCAATAAACGGCAAACAGTTCTTTCTACAGCAACAGTTGTTCTTTCGTCAATAAAAGTTTGCACATCTTCTGCAATCTTCGAAGCAAACAAGCGACATTCTTTGATTAAATTCTGATCTAAATTCAATTTATTCATATCATTTACTCTTTTCTAACACATCATAAATCGGTAACGAAACTTGATCTTGTATTTGGTTGCGAAAACTCTCTAAAGAAAAAGAATATCCCGATGGAGATGAAGGATTAAAAGTTAGTGCCACCAAATGAATTGGTTGGAGCACATAAATTTTTTGTTTCAGTTGAAACAAGTGTCTTACTAAAACATCATCTACCATCAAATGGACTGGACTTTTTACAATGATGTCACAATGCAATTGATGGCGTTTTTCGATAAAGGCTTTCAAAAAGGAGGCACTTACTGCTTTTGGAATATAAATCGTGCGAACATCTGGTGTTATTTGTGCCACAACTTCCGCCCCACAATCAAGTGTTGTTGATAAATTAATTTCCTTTATTTCATTGTCTTGGTTAATAAATACAATATCTTTATACTCATCAAATAGATGAATTCCTTCATATTTTGGCAGTTGAAATAATTTTACCGTATGAATTGCATTCATCACAATATTCATTAGTTGAAGTGAATAACTGGACCCTACGCAAAAGATAGTTGCATCGCTAATTTGGGCAAGTGTTGTCCGTGAAAACGCACCATCCAGCAAAATTTTTTCACAACCATATTTTTTCAGTTTTGCAATGATCAATTCCATAGATTGTATGGTCGATGGTCCTCCCACAAGACAATTGCCTTCTTTCAAAATTTTGATTAAAACAATTGAGCCAAGAGAAGTTGAAACATCGGTTTCTTCTAAAATCTCATATAATGCTTCGCATTCTTGCAAACAATCTTGGGCAGTTGCCACAATCATTCCTTTTGAAACAAAAATCCTTGGTTTAGGCAAGTATGTGATTTGATCAATTTTTTCACCATCTAAGCCAATGGACGTCAATCCTACTTTAAAATTCTGATATTGACCTAACAAATAGTTCAAAACTGTGGTTTTACCAGCATTTTTCGCATTTCCAACCGTGCAAATAACTTGATATTCTTCAAGTAATGATGCTAATGTTTTAATGCTCGTTCCCTTCTTTCCAAATGTTTGGGCTCAATGGCAGTTTGTTTGCCGGCTAGTAATCCACTCACGCCTTCTTTATTTTTACAATCCTCACAATTAGGATTTTCATGGTAATCGGTTGGTTCACTATATGTTGTAATCACACCTTCATAATTTCTTAAAACAAATTTCCCCGGTGCTTGGGAAATCACATAGTTTGGCATAACAGGAATTTTCCCCCCACCACCTGGTGCATCCACAACAAAAGTAGGAACGCAAAGCCCGCTAATATGACCACGTAACCCTTCGATGATCTCAATGCCCTTGCTAATTGGCGTTCTAAAATGTTCAATTCCCAATGACAAATCACATTGATAAATATAATAAGGACGAACACGCATATGAACAAGACGTGTACAAAGTTTTCTCATGGTTTCAACACAATCGTTGACACCTCGTAACAAAACGCTTTGATTTCCCAAAGGAATGCCTGCATCAGCCATTCTTGCAATTGCTTCTGCACTTTCAGTTGTTATCTCATCATAATGGTTAAAGTGCGTATTGACCCAAATTGGGTGGTATTTCTTAAGCATGTTCACTAAACCTTCGGTAATTCTTTGTGGCATAACAACAGGGGTTCTTGTTCCTAAGCGAATGATTTCTACATGCTCGATTGCTCTTAATCTAGAAATAATTGATTCTAATTTTGCATCGCTCATTAACAAAGAATCTCCACCCGAAATAAGCACATCTCGTACAGAAGGCGTGTTTTTAATATATTCGATTGCTTGTTCAATACGATTATTAGGTAATTCATGATCTGTTTGTCCAGCAAAACGTCTTCTCGTGCAATGGCGACAATACATACTACACATATCCGTAATCAAAAACAAAACACGATCAGGATAACGATGAGTAAGTCCCGGTACCGGAGAATCTTTGTCTTCATCTAGTGGATCTATTAAATCATTTTTGCCAACAACCATTTCCGATATGCTAGGAATGGCTTGTTTTCTAATGGGACAATTCACATCCAAAGGATCAATCAAACACAAATAATAAGGTGTAATCGCCATTCTAAATTTGGATAGCACTTCGTTGATTTGGCGTTCTTCATCGCTTGTTAAAGCAATATATTGCTTTAATTGAGCAACTTCTGTAATCCGATTGCGTACTTGCCAATGCCAATCTTGCCAATCAGCAGAAGAAACATTGGGAAAATACAATTGTTTTCTTTCTAAATATTTATCATTTACAATTAACATCTTTACTCCTTAGGTTGATATCTTTTTACAAACAAATCAAAAAGAGGTTTTGATTCTCTTAATAGACTCAATGTTAAATCAGCATGTCCTGGGGTATATCCATTTCCAATAATCATCGTAGCTTCACTGGCAATTCCTTCAGCTCCTAGCGCTGCTTTTGTAAATGAAGTCGCCATACTAAAGAAATAAACGATACCATTTGGTTTGGTAACAAGAATAGAAGTCATTTCTGTATTTGGAACATTGACAACATTGATGGTAACATCTACTTGTTGATTGTGATTGACACGCATCACTTCGTGATAAACAGACATTGGATCAGTAGCATCAGCAACGATGATTTCATCACAAACACCTAGTGATTCTAAATCTTCTAACTTGTGTGTATTACTAATTAAAGCAATGATTTTCCCTTTTGGCCCAGCATTCTTTCTTGCTTGGTAACAGCATAACACACCGCTTTTTCCTGCTGCTCCTAACACAAGGACAGTATCATTTGGTTTTACAAGTTTTGCAACTTGAGCAGGTGCTCCCGCAACATCCAAAGCAGACAACACAAGGTGTTCACTTAAATCATTTGGTATTTTCGCATAAATTCCTGACTCAAACAAAATTGCTTGGGCATTGACATCAACTTGGTCTTTGTGCAAATGGACTGAATTGATTTTGCTTATCTTTAAAGGAGTTAATGATAATGATACCAAAGTAACGATGTTATCACCTACTTTAAGATCACAATGACGTTCTTTTCCTATTTCTTTCACCACACCAAGCAACATTCCACCGCTACCAGTAACAGGGTTTTGCATTTTTCCTCGTTTACTAACGATATCCATAATCATTTTTTTCATTGCCTCAACATCGCTATTTGTAGCTTGTTTTAGTTGTGTAAATGAGGCAGAATCAATATTCAATGTTTTCACATCGATTAAAATTTCATTGTCTTGGCAAATCATTGTGTTATCAATGACATCAGCTGCTTGAGGAAGAACACCAACAGGTGATATGACTCTGTGGGTTCCGTATCTACATGGTTTTTTCATATTTTCTTCTCCATTCTTAATATTCTTCTTGTTTCTTCTGGGGTGGCGATTTCTCGATGATGTCGTTTCGCCATTTCAACTACTTTCGCAACCAAAGCTGCATTAGAAGGAGCTAACACTCCTTTTTCTATATAAATATTGTCTTCTAAACCAACCCGAACATGACCACCATGAATGATAGAGAGTTCAGCCAAGGAAAATTCATAACGTCCAATTCCCGCAACACTATAAGTTGCATCTTGAGGAATGCTATCTTTCAAAAACAAAAAGTCACGTTCTTCTCCGCTCATGCCTCCATTGACTCCTAACACAAAACTAAAATGATAAGGAGGATTGATAAAACCTTTTTTTGCAAGCCTTAACACCATATCAATATGTCCTTTTTCAAAGCATTCCAGTTCTTTCGCAATCTTCCTGCTTTCAAGCGCTTGTGAAAAATATTTGATATCATTTTCAGTGTTTACAAAAATATCATCTCCACCAAAATTCAATGTTCCACAATCAAGTGTTGCCATTTCAGGATTTAAGCTGACTGGCCCTAATCGTTCATCACGGCTCATTCCTACGGCACCTCCAGTAGAAACCTGAATAATGACTTCTGGACATTTGGCTTTGATGGCTTCTATGATTTCTAAAAAACGACTTGCTTCTTGTGTTGGGGTTCCATCATCATAACGAGCATGCAAATGAATGATGGATGCTCCTGCCAAATAAGCTTCGTATGCACTTTGTGCCATTTCCCAAGCAGTATAGGGAACACTTGGATTATGTTCTTTTGTTACTTCAGCTCCAGAAATGGCACAGGTAATGATTAGTTTTTCCATGAGGACCTCTGTAAATCTTTTAAAACAACGCAAGTGCCACTGGCTGTGGCAACCAAAATAGGTTCCGTTAATACATCCGCAGCTGAAGCAGAAATCGTTGGTTTGGCTTCAATCACTTTATAGCAAGCAAATTTCATCTTTCTTGAGGTGTTACCAACTTGAGTGATTTTTCCATGCACTTCTAAAAAATCGCCAGCATAAACGGGAGCTAAGAAATCGATTTGGTCATAAGCGCGGAATAATCCTTCATCACCATCATGACGAATTAATAGTTCTGTTGCCACATCACCAAATAATGCAAGTATCCGTGCGCCATCTACTAAATTTCCTCCATAATGGGCATCTGAAAATGACATGCGTAACCGAATCATTGTTTTCATATCGTTACTCCTTTCATCAAAGCTACTTTATCTATCATCAATGTCGCTTCTGTTGCTGCAATGACTTGCTCAACAGTAAAATTAGGATGAACTTCCAAAAGGTGCAAGCCATCGTCACAAACTTCCATGACTGCCATTTCGGTGACGATTAAATTGGCTTGTTTAAAGGCCGTTAGCGGTAAAGTACAACGTTTTAATATTTTAGATTTTCCATTGTTGGTGTGTGACATAGCAATAATCACTTTTTTGGCACCTACTACCAAATCCATTGCACCACCCATTCCGGGAACTTTTTTCCCAGGAATAATCCAAGATGCCAAACTTCCTTGTTCATCAACTTCAAGCGCACCTAGAACCGTAACATCAACATGACCACCACGAATAAACATAAACGAAGTAGCACTATCGATAAACGATCCTCCACTTGTAATCGTTGCTTTCATTCCTCCAGCATTAACAATATCACTTGGTTCTTCTGTAAGGGGCCCAATGCCAATTATGCCATTTTCTGATTGTAAAACAACATGTTTGTTTTGGGGAATATAATTGGCAACCAAAGTAGGGGTTCCAATTCCCAAATTTACAACATCACCATCTTGTAATTCTAAAGCAATACGACTAGCAATTATGTTTTTTTCGTCCATTATCTCACCTCCATCACAATATAATCTACCAAAGGATGTGGAGTAATCACGACTTCAGGATCCATATCTTCGACTTTTTTTGCACAACATGCAATCACTTTTTTTGCTGCAGTTGCCATAATCGGATTAAAATTTCTCATTGTTTTTTGATAAGCAAGATTTCCATATTGATCACAAATCGCACCACCAATCAATGCCAAATCTGCAAAAATTGGTTCTTCAAGTAAATAGTCAACTTGATTTACGGAAATAATTCGTTTCCCTTCTTGTACAATGGTATTTAATCCCGTTGGAGTCAAAATTCCTCCAAGTCCAGCTCCTGCTGCTCTTATTTGTTCTACAAGTGTTCCTTGAGGAACCAAAATGACTTGCAATTTATTTTCTTGCATCAATTTTCCTACAGTGGGATTTGTTCCAATGTGTGAGGCAATTAACTTCTTAACACGATTGGCAACAATCAATTTGCCAACACCACGATCTTCAAATCCACCATCATTGCAAATGATGGTGAAATCATGATAATCCGTTTCTAAAATATAGTCTATCAAATCATCAGGGCTTCCGTTTGCTAAAAATCCACCAACCATAATTGACATTCCTGAATGTAAGTGAGTTTTAAATTGTTCTTTACAAATAAATCCGCGCATTCTTCCTCCTTATTTGGGTGGCATAATTGTCGCTTCGCCTACAATTACGATTTCTTCTTTTTCGTTCTTTGCGACACAATCAAATATGACACGATTTTTTTCTAAAATCAGCTCTTTTACTGTTACTGTGGCAGTTATGGTTTCATTGAGATAAACAGGCTTTACAAATTTTAAACTTTGGAACGTATAAATACTTCCCAATCCTGGCAATTTGGTTCCTAGAATAGCCGAAAAAAGCGATCCTACTAGCATTCCATGAACAATCCTTGTTTTAAAAATAGTTGTTTTCGCATACTCTTCATCAACATGGGCTGGATTCAGATCTCCTGAAATCGATGCAAACTGCATCACATCACTTTCCGAAAAGCTCTTACTGATAGAACATGATTCGCCAACATGCAAATCATTAATTGTGCATTTTTTCAAAAAAGAAACTCCTTTCATAAAAAAGGCTGTTGTCTAAAAAAGACAACAGCGCTCCATTTTCAATGGCAGTGGAGAAGACGTAGCTTTTCCACCAAGACAATAATAGATGAACCCATTATTTCTTTCGGCGATATTTTCCTTCATTTGTTACATCGAGAGTTCATTCTCTTTGCATTAACAAAGTACCCAAATAACGCACCTCTGTTAGTTTACTAATATTATTATACAAGATTAAAAATTAGTTGTCAACAAAAAGAAAGAGCGTGAAAACAACGAAAAAAACATCACATATTTGTGATGTTAATTGATATTTTTGGTTAGATAAAAGAATTTTGCATCGGCTTTTGCCATATGTCCAACAATAAAATCATCAACCAAAAAAGAGGCCAAAGCAATGCTTTTCACTTCTCCATCTTGGAATCTCTTCTTTAATTCTTGCGCTTTCATAATAATGTCTCGGTGCAAAGCACAGTGTTCTTCATAAGCAGGGAATTGCAAATTATATAATATTTTTTCTTCATAATAAAAATGCTGGGAAATATGTTTGATAATTTTATCAACTTGCTTAATGATTATTTCATATGGGACATTTGATTGGAACATAAATATTAAAGAATTGCCCATCTCTACAATCGAGCGATGCTGATTATCAATTTCACCATTTCCACTTTCCCAATCAGCTACCCATTCAAAATATGGTGAAGTGCTGATGGTTTCCAATGTAACTGTTTCATTTGATCCAACAACGCAATTTCGCCCATTGCTTTTCGCAATATACATAGCATCATCGGTTCGTTTATACCAACTTCTTAGTGACTCATTGAGCTCCATTTGAGCAACTCCAAAGCTTGCTGTTACTTTCGATATAATTGGGAATTCATAATTAGCAACCGCCAAACGCATTTTTTCCGCAACCTTCATCGCATCTTGTGATTTTGAATTAGGTAATATTACAACAAATTCTTCTCCACCAAGACGTGATAAAATATCACTTTTTCTTATTTGTTCACCAAGAAGGCGAGAAAAAACGACCAATACATCATCTCCAACAGGATGTCCCCAAGTGTCATTGACATATTTAAAATGATCAATATCCGCAATAATCATAGAAATAGGTGTGTGATTTGCGTTTGCTTTAAGCATTTCTTCATTTGTTCGCTTGTGGAAATAACTTCGATTATACAAGCCTGTTAAATTATCAATCGTCATTTCATATTCCAAACGATTTGCAGTTTCAATGGATTTGCTAATATCTCTTGCTGATGCATATACCAATCTACCAAACTTCTTTGCGCGCCATTCTAAAAAATGATAGGTTCCTTTTTTATCGCGATATCGATTGATAAAATTGTTGACTTCTCCGCCTTTTTCTAAACTAGCGACTGCGTTTTTAGTAGATTGCAAATCATCTTCGTGAATGAATTCAAAAAAAGAATGGTTGATTAATTCATTAAAATTAAGCCCAATTAAATTTTCAAAGTATTCATTTGTTTTTATAAAATACCCTTCCATGTCAGAGACAACAAGCAAATCAAGATTAATACTAGCCAGTCCTTTAAAGTAAATATCTTCTTTTCGCTCATAAGATACATCTTCATAAAGACAAGCGCAGTGTTTCTCATCCACAGGAAATATGGTTCCCCTAAACCATAAGTTATTGTGCGCCAAGTAATAATCACAAACCTTAATCACTTTCTTTTCCATTGATTCCAAGAAACCTTGGTACCAGTCATTATTAAAATCATGATATTCCTTTGTGATTTCTAAATAAGATTTTCCTACAATATTTTCTCTAGGAAATGCGACCAATTTTTCAAAAGCTTTGTTTACATTTAAATAAACATAATCATTTGCATTCCCATTTTCATCAACTATCAATTCATGAAAAGAAACCGGAATCGGTGAAGTTGCGAAAAAGTCAATAAATTGTTTGTTTTTCATATTTTACCCCTATTTATTTAATAAATCCTTAACATAATTTGGCAAGACAAACGACGCTTGATGAATATCAAGGTTGTAGTACTTTAATTGTAATTGGTCAATTTTTTCTTGATTAACTTTTATGTTTGTTGGTTCCATCGTTTTTGATGCAAAACCAAACAACCAATGTCCGCTGGGATAAGTTGGTATAAAGGCTTGATACACTGTCGCAATATCGAATAGTTCACTTAACTTTTCATGTGCTCGAAGCATTTCTATCCGCGTTTTTTCAAAATATGGACTTTCATGTTGGTTAACAAGAATTCCTGAGACATTTAAAATGCGAGCACAATTTTGGTAAAACTCACGTGTAAACAATCCTTCTCCTGGTCCAATTGGATCTGTAGAATCAATGACAATCAGATCAAATTGATTAGGTGTTGTCTTAACAAATTCACTTCCGTCCATAAATAGTAAATTAACTCTTGGATCATTTAGTTTATTTGCCGTTTGATGTAAATATTCTTGACATTTTCTTACAACCACTTCATCAATCTCAACCATTGTAATCGATGAAATTTGCGAGTATTTACAAAGTTCTCTTACGGACCCACCATCCCCACCACCAATCACCAATACTGTTTTGATATTTGGATTTACCGATAATGGGACATGAATCATCATCTCATGGTATATGAACTCATCTTTTTCATTGGCCATCATAATATCATCAAGAGTGAAAAACCTCCCTAATTCATAAGAATCATAAAAATCAATCTTTTGAAAAGGGGTTTGTGCACTGTATAAATGTTGTTTTATTTTAATTGAAAATTGAATATTGTCAGTCCAATATTCATGAAACCATTTGTCCATCATTACTCCAACTTCATTTTCGGAATATTCATTCCATAAAAAATTTCAGCCATTTCAGAATTAATTTCTTGGCGAATTTTCGCCACTTCTTCTTCTGTCAAATCTGAGCTTTTAATATTAAATAAGTAATTGTCTAATACCAAAGTGTTTAGCATCATTTTGGTATGAAATATATTGGTATAAGCCAAATTGACATCATAGGTGGTGTATTTTGATAAGATTTCATCATAAATAAAATCCTGAATAGAATCAATATCATGATCTAGGAAGTGTTTTTCTCCACGTAAATCACGAGTAAATCCCCTAATCCGATAATCAATTGTAATAATATCAGAGTCAAACTGGCTAATCAAATAATTTAAAGCCTTCAAAGGAGAAATCTCACCACAAGTAGAAACATCAATATCAACACGGAATGTACTAATAGGACTACCTGGATAACTTTCTGGATAAGTGTGAACAGTCAAATGGCTTTTATCCAAATGACCGACAACAGATTCTTTTGTAGGTTCATGCAAATCATCTTGCTTGTTGTGATGTTCAGAAATAAGAACAGTAACACTAGCACCTTGCGGTTCATAATCTTGCATGGCAATATTTAAAATCTTCGCATCAACGATTTTTGTAACTTCTGTTAATATTTTTTTCAATCGGTTGCTATTGTATTGTTCATTTATATATTCAATATAGGCTTTTCTTTCTTGTTCATCTCGCGTATAACAAATATCATAGATATTAAAACTTAGTGTTTTTGTTAGATTATTAAATCCATAAAGCTTAATTGTGTGTCGTTTTCGTACCATAAATCCTCCAATAATGTAAAATAAATCATGCGAAAATGCATGTATAAATTTATTTTTTAGAATGTTTCCAATGCCCTACCTAAAATTGTAAGTGCAACAAAGAAAAAAATACCAACCGATGCAATCAAGCAAAATGCCGGAATAAAAACATTGCGCCACTTTATGACTTTTCCAACTTTAATTATCATGATAAAAGCCAAAATGAGTGAACTTAGTGATAATATCACATTAAAAATGTAAAGGTATGCGTAAAATTCCCACAAATCATCGATTACATATTGGATGACTCCAAGAACAGCATAGACGCTTATGATGCCAATTAGTATCACATTGGTTCTATCAATTATCTTTTCCATAAAAAGATTATAACATAAATACATTACAAATAAAACAGTTTTCCTTAACACAACGCTTTTTTCTTGACTTTTAATCATGAAATAGTAAAATAAAAACTACCAACAAAATGACTTGTTTATTTGTTATATAATATAGAAAGGAGGAGATTGTATTGAAACTAATTTATCGAGCATTGACTATCTTCATCGTGATTGTTTCTCTTATTCTCTTTGCTAACCCAAAAACAGAACAATCACTCTTTTCTGATAACAACTCTTCTTTAGAATTGATGTTAGCTATCCCTACTTATGAAGAAGCAAGAACAATTAGTATATTAGAAAATATTGAATTGATTCATTTTTCTGAGCACGGATTTGCTACTTTCAAAGGTAAGGATACCAATCAATATCATCAGCTATTGCACAATTCTAATTATGAATTTATTCCCAACCATATTTCCTATACGACAGCGCCACCATCGCGATTAAAAGAAGACCTAACAAAACTCTATGCACTGTCCATGATGGATACCTATGATGCTTGGAATTTAACTTTGGGAAACAGTAGTGTTTTGGTCGCTATCATAGATACCGGAATTGACACTTCTCATCAAGAATTTATTGGGAAGATTTCTTCTTTGTCTTATAATGCAAAAACGAAAAATGTTGGTCTTACTAGTGTGGTGGATGACTTTGGTCATGGAACCATGGTTGCTGGTGTCATAGCAGCAATAAAAGGCAATAATTTTGGAATTTCTGGCATTGCTCCACTTACACAGCTCTTGGTCATCAAAGCCAACGAACCAAATGAAGGATCTTTTTCCGATAGTTCTGTCATTGAAGGAATTTATTATGCAGCTGACCATGGAGCAAATGTTATCAATCTTAGTCTCGGCAGCCCTTATGCCAACCCATTAATGAAAACAGCTCTAGAGTACGCAAGAAGCAAAAATGTCATTGTGGTTGCAGCCTCAGGAAACGATAGTACTAGTTCTCCTTTTTTCCCTGCCGCTTTTGATTCTACAATATCAGTATCCGCAGTTGATCAACTCTCTAATTTAGCAACTTACTCTAACTATGGTGACACAATTAGCATCTCTGCACCTGGGACCAACATTTATACTACGATTAGAGGGAACAGTTTTAGTTATGGCTCAGGAACTTCTTTGGCCGCCCCTCAAGTGAGTGGTGTTCTTGCTTTGATGCTTGCTTATTTAGATATCTCTGATGAAGAAATCATTGAACGATTGTTATTGACCTCTAGTGATTTAGGAACACTCGGTCAAGATGCTTCATTTGGATATGGTCTTGTCAATAGTTATGATGCTTTGACTTTGCCTCTTGTCACGATAACGTTAGAAACATTTGGAGGCACTTCAGTTGCACCATTTCAAGTTGCAAAAGGAAGATCATTTAGTTGCCATTTTATTCCTGAGTTAACCGGCTATGCCTTCAAAGGATGGTATAAAGATTATCAATTATCCATCCCTTGGCAAGAAGGAGTCGATGTTGCAAATGCAGATATGACTCTTTATGCAAAATATACCCAAAACTTTTATCAGGTCAGCTTTATCACTTCAGGCACTATGGTTTCAAGCATGCAAGTTGAAATAGGACAAACATTTATACTTCCTACTTCGTATTTAGAAAATCATTCTTTTGATGGATGGTTTATTGATGAGCAATTACAAATTCCTTATGTTTCCACTCCAATTGAGCAAGATTTAATTTTATATGCGAAATTTACGAAACTTGATATATATTTTAATGTTATGTTTATTACCCCAGGTTCCGCAATTGAACCTATGAAAGTAAATGAAGGATCAAGTGTGCCACTTCCAACAACAATACTGGAAGGACATCATTTTAATGGTTGGTATTTGGATAGCAACTTTACCATACCTTATACCAATGAACCAGTAACAGCCCATATCACGCTTTATGCTTCTTTTACTCCCAATCAATATCAATTAACCTATTTTGTTGATGGTGTTTTTTTCTCTGAAGCAACTCTTGATTATGGGACTGAGCTTGATCTATTAATCCCTCAGAAAACAGATTATGATTTTTTCGGATGGTATATTGATGAAAACATGTCTTCTTTGTTTGAAGGAGAAATTATGGAAGAAAATCTAGTTTTATATGGGTATTTTTCCTTAAAATCCTACACCGTTTTGTTTTATGTTGATCACATCATCGTTCATACAACCTCTGTAAAACATGGGGAAAGTGCCATACTGCCACCTCCTCCATCAAAATCTGAATCTTCAAGCTTTGTTTACACATTTTCTCACTGGGAGCCAATCCCAGAAGCAATAACAAATGATACCAGTGTTTATGCCGTTTTTTTGAAGACCTTTAAAGAAGATAGTGTGTTCTTAAACCCTGGGGTAGATACTATCATAATCGGATATGATTGGGTAGATGGAAGTATTACTTATCATAATGATGAATTAACATTGCAAACGAAGGAAATGGTAAACAGCACGAAAGAAGGAAGTTACCGAGTCGATTATGAGTTGTATGATGAAGAAGAACTCATTTATACCTTATCTAGAATGGTATCAGTCGTCGCCAACCTTAATGCAGTTGTCATTGAGCTTCTTCCCGATGTTGCCACCATTCTAGTGGGTGAAGAATTCATTGATGCGAAAGCGAAAACAAATCTTGGAACCATTGAAACAATTGGCGAAGTTGATTCTACAAAACCTGGAACTTATGTCTTAACTTATCAAGTTGTACTTGGGCAGCAAACATTCCAAAAATCAAAATATGTTCATGTGATTGAAGAGGAATTCACTTCTGTTTCTTTAACCATTGCAATTTTAGATAAAAAAGAGTGGTGGCTATCATGAAAAAAATAGTATCTTTGTTTGTTTTGGTTTTCATATTATTTGTTTCGGGATGTGCAATAAACACCAATACTTCGATAAAAATGACACTGAACCCAAGTGTTGATACGATTGAAATTAACAGTGTTTACTTGGATAAAAAAGCAAAAGCTTACTTTGGAGTCTTATCACTTGAAGTCATTGTAAAATCGTCGAATCTAGACGTTACCCAGTTAGGAGAATATACGATTGTTTATGAAGCGGCTTATTCGGATTTAACAGCCACAATCAAGCGAATTGTGACGGTTGTCGATGAAACTCCACCTGTTATAACCTTAAATCCCGGAATTGACACCATAAAAGTTGGTCAGGAATGGACTGATACATTCGTAACAGCAAGCGATAATAGTTTACAGACGATTACAATTTCGAAAGAAGGTTCTGTGAATCATTTGTTAATAGGAGAATATGTGATTACATATTTTGCCATAGATGCAAGCAATAATACATCATCCATTGTTAGAATCGTTCACGTCATAGAATAAAAAAGGTATTGCACTATATTAAAGTACTCCCTTTGTCAAGGACACAATAAAAAAAAGGTCATATAAATACAAA